>NZ_JAUSUX010000026.1 GCF_030813795.1 Desulfofundulus luciae
TTCCTGCAAGGTTCAGGCCGCTTCCGCACCTCTTAAAGGCGCTTCCGCCATACCTTCCCCTTTCCTTCTTCCTCCCTGTTTAGTTTTCAAGGACCGACACTTTTGTATTTTACTCGCCCATCCGACCTCTGTCAACACTTTTTTGTGCCGGCAGGCAAGGCTGTTAAAAATATGTTAACATTCCCATTGTGACTTCGTCAAGGGGGTTTTCCCCTTAATGTACTTTATTGACGCCATTTTAATGGCGACATCCTCTAATGTAGCATAACGCATGACACAGATCAACCTGTAATTTCTGGTACCGATTGTATCGCACCCGGGACGGCGTTTAACAATATAGTACGGCGAGTGTAATGGCGTCAATAATTTTTTCTCCGCGAAAAAAATTTTATACACATTATTCTTTAAGGATTGTTACCTGGATTAATGCTCTGCCCGCTTAAAAGGCCCCCCGGAATGTTAACAAAGGTACCCGGTACCTGGCCCACAATAATGCTTTCCACCAGGGGCACGCGGGTGGCCAACTGCGCGGTGGCACTGCGGGGAGGGACTACAATGCGCACTTCAGCATTAAAGTCCAAATATATGCGGTGCCGCGTCTGGTTGATACCGGCCTGTTCAAAACGGTCGTCCACCCTCACCCGCACACTGCCCACCGGTACGATGCCCACCGGAATGCGGGGGCCATAGCCGGCCAGCAACTGGGTGCCGGTAATTTGACCCAGGGGAATACGCAGTGATTCCCGTGACAACTGCTGCAGGGCAGATTGAACCATTAAAGTAACGTCTGCGGCAAACTGGTTAATTTTTAAGGTGTTGGCCTGCATCAATACTATATGCCCCTGGTTATCTTTGTGCACCTGAACGAAGTCCTGGTATTGCAGGTTGCTGTCGAAAACCTTCCGCTGCACCGCCCCGTTAATGGCCTCGGTGGCCATCTGGATGGCCCGGGTCTCGGCTATTTTAAAGATGGTGGGCTGCAGGATCCGGTCAACCCACAGGAACATGCCCAGGAGCAGGAAAAAAAACATGGTCCAGGCAACAAAGGCCCGGTAATTCCTGCGCCTTCTAAACAAACGGGTCACCTCTTTCCTTTTTAGAGGCTCCGGTTTTTATTTCCGGTGGGAAGCATTTTGTTCCTTTTATGGAGTAAATCTTGCCATGATTGTTCTTGAAACATTATATGTAACCCGGTCTGGACAGATAAGCTGTACTGAAGCGTCATGGGTATCTACTTTATAGAAAAAAAAAGAGCCGGCCCAAAGCCGGCAACGCATACTAGTCTTTTTTTAGGAGCGGCAGACCAATCTTAAAAATTTCCGCTTCCCGGCCCGGATGATCATGCCGTCCGCCGGGACCAGTTTCAAGTTGGGGTCTTCGACTTTTTCCCCGTTGATCTTGACTCCTCCCTGCTGGATTAACCGCCTGCCCTCGCTGGTACTGGACACCATGCCGGCCTGCTGGAGTAACCTGGGCAGCCAGATGCCGCCGTCTTCCAGCATGCCCGGCGAGACATGAAATTCAGGCACTTCATCGGGCAGATCGTGCTGCTGGAAAACGCGCTTGAATTCTTCCTCGGCCTTTAGCGCCGCCTCTTTCCCGTGATAAAAAGTTACTATCTCCCGGGCCAGTCGCATTTTGACATCCCGGGGATGCAGGCTGCCATCGACCAGTCCGGCGGCAATGCTGCGAACCTCTTCCAGGGGTACAGAGGTAACCAGTTCAAAGTAACGTACCATAAGCTCATCGGGCAGGGACATGGTTTTCCCGTACATTTCCCGGGGCGGCTCATCGATGCCAATGTAGTTCCCCAGGCTTTTGCTCATCTTCTGCACGCCGTCCAGACCTTCCAGAATGGGCATCATGATGGCTACCTGGGGCTCCTGACCGTATTCCCTTTGCAGCGTCCTGCCCATGAGCAGGTTAAACTTCTGGTCTGTTCCCCCCAGCTCGATATCCGCTTCCAGGGCTACCGAATCATAACCCTGCATGAGGGGGTAGAAAAACTCGTGAATGCTGATGGGCAGGCCTTCCCGGAAGCGGCGGGCAAAATCTTCCCGCTCCAGCATGCGGGCGACAGTATACTTTGCCGCCAGTTCGATAACCTGGGCAAAAGTAAGGGGTGCCAGCCACTGGCTGTTGAAAACCAATTTGGTTCGCTCTGGATCTAAAATCTTGAAAATTTGTCTTTCATAGGTGCGGGCATTGGCCAGCACCTCTTCTTCGCTGAGCTGTTTGCGGGTTTCGGTTTTCCCCGTGGGATCGCCGATGCGGGCGGTATAATCCCCCAGAATAATAATCGTTTCGTGGCCCAGTTCCTGGAACTGCCGCATTTTTTGAAGAACCACGGTATGGCCAAGATGAATATCGGGAGCCGTGGGATCCAGGCCCAGCTTCACCCGCAATGGGCGGCCCGTGGAGAGGGACCGCTTGAGCTTCTGCACCAGTTCCTCTTCGGAAATGATCTCTGCGGCACCCCGCTTGATGATCTCCAGTTGTTTATCTATGCCGAGCATTTTTCTTCTCCTTTCGCCTGCCTTTCCAGGTCACTACATTATATCAAAACGCAGAGCTACCTGACAAGGCAGTCTCCTGGCGGGGGATGGGGGATTAAACTTTATGCCAGTTATGTTATAATGCTGGTATGAAAGTCAGTAGGAGGCAAGAACATTGGCCAGAAAAAAGAAAAGAAGGTTGAATGTCTTTCGCCTGTTCATTTCTTTATTCCTGTTGCTCATGATTGCCAGCGGCGGGGCGGCGCTTGGGCTGATTGCCGTTAGCATCAGGGACCTGCCCGCCTGGAGTGAAGAAAAATTGCTCTCCAGTGCATCCACTTCCCTTTATGATCAAAATAATGAGCTGATCACCAGGGTAGGCGAGGAAAACCGCGTACCGGTAGACCTTAAGGACATACCCAAACATGTCCAGGAGGCCTTCCTGGCCATTGAGGACGTGCGCTTTTACCAGCATCATGGCGTGGACCTGCGGGGGATCGCGCGGGCGGCCTGGACGGATATTACCGGCGGCCGCATCCAGGAAGGCGGTAGCACCATTACCCAGCAACTGGTCAAGCTGTCTTTCTTGAGCCACGAACGGACTTTTAAAAGAAAGATTCAGCAGGTTATCCTGGCCGTCATGGTGGAAAGGCGCTACACCAAAGACGAAATCCTGGAGATGTACTTAAACAAGGTGTATTTTGGCGAGGGAGCCTATGGCATTCAGTCTGCCGCCGAGACATACTTCAATAAACCGGCCAGGGAGCTTACCTTATCAGAGGGCGCTCTTTTAGCGGGTTTGGTCCAGGCACCCAGCGCCTACAGCCCTTTCCGCAACCCCGAAGGGGCCATCAGGCGGCGCAACCTGGTTCTGGACAACATGGCCCGCTACGGGTTTATTACTGCCGAAGAGGCGGCCCAGGCCAGGGCCATTCAACTGGATGATATGCTCAAGCCGGGAAAAGGGCAGCAGTACCCCTATCCCTATTTTGTGGACTATGTAACGGAACAACTGGTGAATAAATATGGGACAGAACAGGTTTTTAAGGGAGGCCTGCGGGTATACACCACACTGGACCCGGTAATACAAGAGGCTGCGGAGAAGGCCATGTCCGACCCACGGAATTTTCCGGCCTCGGTACGGGATAACCAGGGTATTCTTCAACCCGAAGGGGC
Source organism: Desulfofundulus luciae (assembly GCF_030813795.1). Taxonomy (NCBI): domain Bacteria; kingdom Bacillati; phylum Bacillota; class Clostridia; order Eubacteriales; family Peptococcaceae; genus Desulfofundulus; species Desulfofundulus luciae. Next base: position 3,672 of record NZ_JAUSUX010000026.1, read on the forward strand.
TGTAGTGGTACTCGATCCCCATACGGGGTACATAAAAGCCATTGTAGGCGGCCGGGAGCACACCCACCGGCTGCAATGGAACCGGGCAACCATGGCCCCGGGGAGGCAACCAGGCTCCACTTTCAAACCAATCATTGCCTATGGCCCGGCTATTGAATACAAGGGGATGGCCCCAGCCTCGGTAATTGACGACATCCCGGTAAAATACGGCAACTATACCCCCCGGAATTACGACGGGCGTTACCGGGGCCTGGTTACCATGCGCACCGCTATAGCCAAGTCCATTAATGTGGTGGCCGTCAGGGTGCTCATGGAACACGTGGGAATTGCCAATGCCCTTAAGTTTGCCCGGGGGCTGGGCATCAACCTCAACCCCAACACCCACGGCCCCAGCATGGCCCTGGGAGGCCTGCACGAGGGCGTCACCCCTTTGCAGATGGCCGCCGCTTACGGTGCTTTTGCCAACCAGGGCATATACTTGGAGCCCACGGCCATCACCCGGGTGGAAGATGCCAGCGGCCACGTTATTTATGAATACCAACCAAAACCTGTCCAGGCTATGAAGGCAACCACCGCATACCTTATTACAGACATGCTCAAAACCGTTATAGAAAGCGGCACCGGCACTAACGCCAGAATAGGTCGTCCTGCGGCGGGCAAAACGGGCACCTCGGACCAGGGTAAGGATCTGTGGTTTGCCGGATACACCCCGGAGCTGGTAGGGGTGGTGTGGATCGGCTACGACAAGCCCAGGGCCATGCCCCACGAATTCGGCGGGCGCTACCCGGCCCTTATCTGGCGTCAAATCATGACCCAGGCTCTTAAAAACACACCGGTACGGGACTTCCCCAGGCCCGGGGGGATCGTCAGCGCCACGGTGGACAGCAAATCGGGGCTGCTGCCGGGTCCCAATACGCCTCCTTCCGACCTGGTTTCCGATCTTTTTGCCCAGGGAGCCGTACCCACCCGGGTTGATGATACCCATGTGCTGGTAGAAGTATGTGCCACTACCGGTCAGCTCCCCAACCAGTATTGTCCGGACCGGATCACTAAAGTGATGATCAAACTGCCCTATAACGTACCCAGCTTTGTCGAGGACTATGCCCAGCGGGTACCCACGACGGTCTGCACGTTACACACAGCCGAAGAGCCGGCACCACCTCCGGAGAGCCCGGGTCAACCAGACCAGCCGGGCCAGCCCGGACAACCCGGGGAGGTAATTCCGGCTCCGCCCGGCCAGCCCAATCCGCCGGGCCAGTCCGACACGGGGCTAAACCAGCTTCCGGAACCACAGGGACAAAGGAGAAACGGCCAGGGACCGATAAGGGTGCTGCGGGAAGAAATTAACCCCGGCCTGGATTGGTTCCGCAATAAAAAGTGGGCCGAATAAGAGAACAAAAAGTCAAGGGGCCGTTGCTGCCGGATAGCAGCCGGCCCCTTACCCTTTATCAAACCAGCTCCACAACGGTAACCCCCGTACCCCCTTCACCATGCTCGCCCAACCGGAAGGATTTTACGCGCCGGTCCGTTTTCAACTGCTGCTGGATGGCCGCCCGCAGGGCTCCGGTACCTTTGCCGTGAACCAGGTAGACCCGGGATAACCCGGCTAAAGTGGCATCGTCCAGGTACTTCTCCACCTCCTGCAGGGCTTCTTCTGCCCGCAGGCCCCGCAGGTCGAGCCTGGTGGAAATGGAGCGGGTTTTATCCTGTACCAGTGAAGCCACCCGCACCTCCCCCCGGGAAGTCTCATCTTCTGCTGGCAAGCGCAGTTCCGCAAGGGGTACATTGATTTTGATCATACCTACCTGTACCTGTACTTCCCCTGCCTCCGGCAGGGCCACCACAGTACCCCGCTGGTTAAACCGGGGCAAAAAGACTGTTTGACCTACGCTCACCGATTCGGGAATCACACCCGGGTCCGGTCTAGAAACTGTAGTCCGGGGTTGTAGGCGCTCCTGCATTCCCGCCAGCTTCTCCCTGGCCTCCCTGATGGCCTCCTCCCGTACCCTGGCCGCTTCATCGGCCAGCCGCGCTCGCAGTTCCTTTATGGCCTCTTCCGACTCCTGCCTGGCCCGTTTAACGAGCTGCCGGGCCTCTTCCCGGGCCCGGGACAGAATGCTTTCCCGCCGCGCAGCCAGCTCATCCCTTAAGGCCCGGTACCGTTCTTTCAATTCTTCAGCCTCCTGCCGCATGTGCCGGGCCTCCTCCAGCTCCCGTTCCGCCTGCTGGCGGGCCCGTTCCAGCTGTTGCATGAGGTCGGCCACCTGTACTTGTTCTGCGGTCATGAAGCTCCTGGCCCGCTCCACCAGGTCCGGGGCCAGACCCAGCCTGAGAGCTATCTCAAAGGCATTGCTCGAACCGGGCTTGCCAATCAACAGCCGGTAGGTGGGCTTCAAAGTGACGGCATCAAATTCCACACTGGCATTTTCCACCCGTTCCCGGGCACAGGCAAAGTTCTTTAATTCGCTGTAATGGGTGGTGGCCACGGTTTTGGCGCCCGTTTCGTGCAGCCTTTCCAGGATGGCCTGGGCCAGGGCCGCTCCTTCGACCGGATCGGTACCGGCGCCCAGTTCATCCAGGAGAACCAGGCTGCCCTGGCCGGCCTGGTTTAAAATTTGTACAATGTTGGTGAGATGAGAAGAAAAGGTGCTCAGCGATTGTTCAATGCTCTGTTCGTCCCCGATGTCCGCAAAGACTTCATCAAAAATGCCCAATTCACTACCCTCGCCGGCGGGGATGTGCAAGCCCGACTGGGCCATCAGGGCAAGCAGGCCAACCGTTTTTAAAGTCACGGTCTTTCCACCGGTGTTGGGGCCGGTGATAACCAGGGTATCAAACTGGTAACCCAAATGAATGGATATGGGAACCACGTTGCCGGAGAGCAACGGGTGCCGGGCCTGCCTTAAATTTAGCCTGGGCGCCGGGAGCAACCGGGGCCCTACAGCATCCAGATGCTCGCTGTAACGGGCCCGGGCCATGATAAAGTCCATCTGACCCAGGGCCTCCAGGGACAGGGCCAGCTCCTCACCCCTTGCCGCCACGGCGCCGGAAAGCTCGCCTAAAATCCTGGCGATTTCCTGTTTTTCCGCCACCTGCAGGCGGCGCACCTCATTGTTGCTTTCCACCACGGCCATGGGCTCGATGAAAAGGGTGGCGCCGCTGGCCGACTGGTCGTGGACTATTCCCGGCACCTGGGCCCGGTATTCCTGCTTCACGGGCACCACATAGCGCCCTTCCCGGATGGTGACTATCGGATCCTGCAGGTACTTCTGGTAGGCAGGGGAACGGACGATATTTTCCAGTTGCTCCTTCACCTGTTGCTGGGCGCGCTGGAGCCGGCGCCGGATGGTGGACAGGGTCGCGGAGGCATCGTCAGCGATCTCACCTCCGGGCAAAATGGCCCTGCCGATTTTCTTCTCCAATTCGCTGAAATTACCTATATTAAGGGCAATCTCTTCCAGAAGGGGGTAGCGCCCCGGGCGATCGGCAAAAAACCTCCTGATTCTCCGGCAGGCCCCCAGGGTCTGGCCTATTTCAAAGAGCTCCTGTGGTTCCAGCACGGCACCCCGGACGACCCTCTGGAGGTACTGGCGAATATCATGCCACCCTCCCAGCTCGGTGCCGGGCTCCAGGCGCAGGAGTTCCCTGGCCTGGGTGGTTTGGGCCAGCATGGTATGAATGGCCTGCCTGTCCGTTACCGGGCGCAAGGAGAAGACCCGTTCCCGGCCCAGGGGAGAAATGGTGTACCGGGCCAGGTGTTCCAGCACTTTGTCGTATTCCAGTCGTTTTAGTGTACGCTCATCCATAGTTGATCCCCTATTATCATAGCACTTCCGCCAGTTAGTTGCACCCGGAAAATTAAAGGGGTGGTTCATTCCACCCCCCGGTAGTAATGACCCCTGGTCAGGCCGGCGGGACTGTATTGCTGCAGGCGTTCCCGCAGCCGGGTAAGCTCGCCGGCATCCCCGGCCGGGTTCAAGGAGAGGGCCCGGCGGTAGGCGTCCACGGTGACCCGGGCATATTCCGCCCCCCGTCCCCGGCCGTCGATACGCAAGGCGGCTACGCCCATCTCCGCAAATTTGTGCACGTCGTTCACCAGGCAGAGATCCCGGGAATTAAACAGATGCATGCGGCAAAACTGGTCCACTTCCAGGGGGAAAACGGCTCCCACCCGGTCCTTGAGGGCACAGCGACGGCCACAGCAGGGACTGCTGCAGTTCCGGCCGGGAGCCAGGCCCCCTAAAAGGCTCCCCAGGGCGCAATACCGGGAAACCATCAACTCCACCGCCCCCTGGACCAGGACCTCGGCGGCAAAATGCCCCCCGCTCACCAGGGCGGCCACCTGCTCCATGGTCAATTCCGGGGAGAGAGCCAGCTGGACGGCACCCTGGTCTAAAAGATAAGCGGCGGTACGGAGGTTGAAAACGTTGAAGGCCAGGTCGGCATACAAGGGCAGGCCCGTGCGGGCTACCCGGTCAATTAATCCGAGGTTCCCCGCCAGTACGCCCTGGGCCGGCAGGTTTGTGGCCAGATCCAGCAGCCGCTCCACGGCAGCCATTTCCGGGTCATGGATTATCCGGGGCGTGGAAAGGATAAAGCGAACACCATGTTTTTTGCAGATTTCCGCCCCCCGGCGGATTTCTTCTTCCCCCACGGGAGGACCGGAGCGAAAACTTTCTCCTCCAAAATAGACCTGATCCACCCCGGCAGAAACGGCGGCCTCCAGGGAGGCCAGGTCGGTAACCGCTATGGAAAGCAAAGGCCGTTTGCCAGGAGACCAGCCGGCGGGTAGGGCCCGGCCCGTGGCCTTCACCCGGGCCCCCGCCAGTCTGCGCGCAAAGACATCCTCCGGTAAGGGAGGTGCCGGCCGGGCCGATTTGATAATGGCCGCCTCCATCTCCTCTAAGGCTTGGCGACGGGCCTCGTTAATTTCCCCCACGGGCACAATGACATTATCGTCCAGCTCGCAGCGCACATCCTTCAAGGCAAAGGGGGTATTCCCCAGGCGGTCGAGCTGTTCTTTTAAAAACTCGGGGGTCAGGGGTCTTTTGACCGCCGGCTGAGCGGGAGTAAGGCCGGTTCCCAACCCGCTGTGCCCGGCATCGTCCTCGACCCGCACCCGGAACGGCTCCCCCAGCCGGACTCTCACGTGGAATGTTACCGGTCTCTTGCGCACCTCCCGGGGGGAGGCAAAGGTAGCCCGGGCCCGTTCCATTAAAAACGCATCGTGGGTTTTGAACAGGCGGTCCTGGGGCCGCACCTCCCGGGGCAGGGAAATCTCCACCACACTACCGGCCGGGGCCTGTTCCACCTGCCGACCCTTCTCCCAGATGGCATGCACTTCCACACCCACCCGGCCGCCCCGGCTCACCCAAACCTCCACCCCGTCCCCTACCCGCAGGGGCTCTTCCAGGGCCACTTCCGCCCGGCGGGTATGGGGGTGGTAGCGAACCACGCGGCCGAGGAATAGCCCCCGGTTGTTGGGCCGCTTATAACTCATCAGTTCGTACCCGGGACGGCCGTAAAAGTAGCCGGTGGTAAAGTCACGGTTAAAAATTTGGGCCAGATCCCTGGCCTCTTCCGGCGTAATGTAAAAATCCTCCTCCACCATGGCCCGGTCGATGAGGTTCCGGTAGATCCTTACCACTGTGGCTACGTACTCCGGTCGTTTCATGCGCCCTTCTATTTTAAAGGAGCTTATCCCTGCGCGGATGAGATCGGGCAGGTGCCCGGAGAGGTTGAGATCCCGCGGGCTCAACAGGTACTCCCCTACTTCCCGGGAATCCACCACCGGCCGCCCCCTTTCATCCACCAGGGTATAGCGCAGGCGGCAGGGTTGGGCACAGCGGCCCCGGTTACCGCTGCGGCCGCCGATCATACTGGACAGAAGGCACTGGCCGGAGTAACAAATGCAGAGGGCGCCGTGGATGAAAACCTCCAGCTCGGCGCCGGTAGCCTCCTTGATATCCCTGATCTCTTTTAAACTCATTTCCCGGGCCAGCACCACCCGCCGGAAACCCAGGGCCAGGAGTTTTTCCACTCCCGCCCGGTTATGGACGGTCATCTGGGTGCTGGCATGCAGGGGCAACTCGGGAAGCACCTGCCGGGCCAGGTTCGCCAACCCCAGATCCTGCAAGATCACCCCGTCGGCTCCGGCCTGCTGCAGAAAATGGAGAAAGCGAGCCGCATCTTCCAGCTCTTCATCCGACAGGAGGATATTGACGGTAACGTAGACCTTTACACCCCGGATGTGGGCGTAATCTACAGCCCGTTGCAGTTCCTCGTGATCAAAATTGGCCGCACCCTGCCGGGCGTTATACAGTTTGCCGCCCAGGTAAACGGCATCGGCACCATTTTGTACCGCCGCCACCAATGCCTCCCAATCTCCGGCCGGGGCCAGCAGTTCGGGTTTAGCGGACCGGGTCAAAGGCTGCTCCCTCCAATGCTAAGACCGGCGGCTGAATCTTAAGAGCCCCGCGCAGGGAATGATTTCCACGCCCCTGGCCTCCAGTTCGTCCAGAAACAGGTTCATGCCCAGGGAATCGCTGGCCATGTGGCCGGCAATGATTACGTTGATGTGGTTTTTTTCCGCCTCTTTACGGTGCTTTTCGCCCATATGCATGACCAGAAGCGTTCCCACCCCGGCCTGGGCCAGCTTGGCGTAGGCATCCTCCGAGCCGCTGGTGCCCCCGGTCATGTCCACCATGATCCTGCCGGCACGGCGTTCCCTGGCTCCCACCACAATGGTCGGGCCGGCCTTATATTTTATGGCCTCCCTGTATTCGGGCTGTTCCTTGAGCAGTTTTAAAACATCCCCCAGCGTTTCCGGCTGCTTTTCATCCATCAGCTTCTGCAGGTAGGAAGCCACCAGGTTATCGGCAGCCGTGTGCACACTCATGAAAGCCAGCCCTAAAATCTGTGCGGCATCCACGGCCCGGTTGTGGTTCAAGGGCAGGATGCTCCGCTTGACCTCGGCAATCCGGGAGGACATGATTCCCTCGGCCACGTTAATGGGCACGCCAAAGCGGGCCAGCACATCCTCCTGCAGGTGCATCACCTGGTAGAGGGAGGCCATGGCCTTCCCTTCCGGGTGATGGGAGATGATCAGGTCCACCGGCCGGCCCTTTTCCCCCAGCCGGTCGGCCAGCAAAACTTCCCCCACTTCCATATCAATACCCACCAGCACCCGGCGCACTTCCCTTTCCGGATCACCCACCAAAACGCGGGTGTCATCGTAGGGATTGACCAGCCGCTCCAGGTCATATTCCTCTTTCTCATCTTCCTTCATTTTTTCGTACTTTTCCTTTTCCCGGGCCAGGAATTTTTGTACGGCCTCCAGGCCGCGGGGATCGTTTTCCATGCCTTTGGCAATAGCCAGTTCGTAGATTTCCCGGATCTTCATCTGCATCCTCCTGTTCTTTATATTCGGGGTCTTCTATATTTATCTTTCCAATGGCGCTTAACAAAAATCTCCCGGCTTTAATTGCCAATTTCCTCATGCTATTTTGTAAACTTCGCCCTGACCGTGGTAATTTCCTGCGTTAAAAAGCCGGGCGCATAATTTAAAAGCGCCCGGCCCGGGAGGTCTTAGCTGTTATGAGGCATCATAGGGGAAGAATCCGCGGCCAAAGAACAACAGGATCAGAATCAGGAAGAGGATGAAGGAGAATCGGCCATAGTAATAGTAACCAGGATCGGGAGCCATATGTTTTCCTCCTTTCTTCTGAGGCTTATCAGCTTTAATACAAGGTATGCACAGCCACTGGTAAAATGTTCCATAGTACAGAAGATATTTTCTACATGTGTGGCATGTCAATGGAAAGGGTTTCATACGGCTCCCGTAAATACAATATCCCGTCGTAGACACCCTTTATTTATTCTTTGCGCAGCTCTTCTTTCAGCCGGTGGTATTCTTCAGCAGAAATTTCCCCCCGAGCATAGCGCATTTTTACAACTTCCACTGGATCCGGACCGGTTGTTACCACATTATTTTTGTTGCGCCGTTCCCACAAATAAAAGCCCAGGTAAATTAAACCTAACAGAAGGGCCAGGGGAAGGAGCATGTACAGCAGCATAGCCAGACCCCAGCCAAGGTTGCCAAGCCAGTTGCCAAATCCATAGTACATCATTTTTTTCTCCCTCCTTTGCTCATTTTAAGCGCGGGAAGACATAGCCACTCCCGCGCGGGTTCTGGCTTAGTATGGAAACATCCACTATCAGCAGGCTAACGCCTTTATTATTCTTTCCTTAGAAGCCACCCATCATGCCGCCCATCATGGGACCCATGCCGTATTGGTTATGAAATTCCCTCATGTACTGAAAGTGCTGGCGCCAAGCCCTGGCCTGATCCGGTGTTACCTGACCACTTTGTTCAGCCTGGTCGACCCAGTACAGATGCTGCTGAAACATTTGATCGAAGAAGCTGGTCGGCACTTGAGCATTCTGGCTGACATTGCCGTCAATCCGGTCATTTCCGGCAACCGCCGCATAGGCCGCAGGTACAGCCAGTGCTACTATCAGGGCCACAACTACCAGGAACCAAAACCGTTTCTTCATGACCACCACTCCTTTTTGGTTTTTGTTCTGCTAACACTATAGCATTCAGGATTTACAAAACCTCTACGTAATTGTTGCTAAAATGTTAAAAAAAAGCCGGCTAGCGCAATCATTTTTTTGAAACATAGGCACTGTCCCGCAGATAAAAACGCAAAGGCAGATCAGATCCTTCTTTTATGCCGATGCGGGTGGTGGTGACCACCGGGAGAGGTTTCCCCTCCCCCCGGCAGAGGAAAAGCGGGCCTTTAGTTAAATCGCAACCGTTATGCTCCCGGGTGATGCCCATGGCCTGCACCAGGCGGGCCGGCCCGCTGCACAACTCGGCCAGTTTTTCCCGCCCCCTCCTGGCCCGCATGAGCTCAATCCCCGCCACCGGTTCCAGGGCCCTGATCAAAACCGCCTCACCAACCCCTTCTTCCCGGGTGACCACGTTAAAGCAGTAGTGCATACCGTAAATAAAATACACGTAGGCATGGCCGGGCGGGCCAAACATCACCCGGTTCCGCGGGGTCATCCCCCGGGAGGCGTGACAGGCAGGGTCCCCCTGCAAATAGGCCTCCGTTTCCACAATCAGGCCAGCCGTCAAGCCTTCGCCACTGTCATGAACCAGGTAGTGCCCGATTAATTCCCGGGCCACCAGAACGGTATCCCGCTCGTAAAAAGAGCGGGGCAGGACCAGTGAGAAATCGATTGTCTTTTCCCCCATACTACCCCCTACTGCTTCCCCAGCAGTTTTAATAAATCCGGCAGGTCCAGGGTGTTCACCACGTCCTCCGGACCCAGCCAGGCCCGGCGCGCCACGGCCACCCCGTAGGGCATCTCATCCAGGCGCCTTAAATCGTGGGCATCGGTATTCACAGCCAGCTTCACGCCGTAGTCCCGGGCCAGGCGGGCATAGTGCTCGTTAAGGTCCAGGCGGTCGGGAGAAGAGTTGATTTCCAGGATCTTTCCGTATTTTGCCGCCGCTTCCAGGACCCTTTCCACGTCCAGGGCGTAGGCCTCCCGCTCGCCTAAAAGGCGGCCGGTGGGGTGCCCGATAATGTCCACGTGCTCATTTTCGATGGCCTGCAGGACCCGGCTGGTCAGGTTCTCTTTATCCTGGCGAAAGCCGCTGTGTACCGAGGCCACCACCACGTCGATTTCGGCCAGCACTTCGTCGGGAAAGTCAAGGCCGCCCCTGGCCAGAATGTCCACTTCAATCCCCGTGAGGATGCGAAAGTCCTTCTCCTTTTCGTTCAGTTCCTCTATCAGGCGGTGTTGTTCCTGCAGACGCTCCAGGGACAGGCCCCGGGCAACGGTGAGGGAACGGGAGTGGTCGGTAATGGCCACATAACGGTAACCCTTCTCCTTTGCCCGCTGTACCATCTGGAAGATGGAATTGGCCCCGTCGCTCCAGTCGCTGTGCACGTGCAGGTCGCCCTTTACGTCCTTAACCTCTAAAAGCCGGGGCGGATCCCCTAGAGCGGCCAGTTCCACCTCTCCCCTGCCTTCCCGCAATTCAGGAGGCACGGGCCACAAGCCCAGCCGGCGGTAGATGTACTCTTCCTCCCGTGGCAGAGGTGCCCCGGGAACAGGAGGAACGGGGGCGGGAGCATTTTCAAGGACGGACTCATCATTGCCCGAAGGAGAATCTGCACCAACCAGTCCCCGCATATCCAGATGATAGCCCCTTTTGGCGGCCAGGGCCTGTAACTGGCGCCAGTGTTCGGCGCTTCCCGTGGCCCACAACAGGGCAGCCCCGTAGGCCGGCAGGCCAACCACGCGCAGTTCTACGGGCACCCCCCACCAGGTCTGGACCCGCATCCGGCCACTCTCCCGCACCAGCACTTCCCTTACCCGGCGATATGCCGCCAGAGTATCAAATAACGGCTCCGGTTCTTCAGCCGCAGCCACCAGCAGGATTTCATCAACCGTTTCCTGCCAGCGCCGGATCCCCCCCGCCACTGTTACCTTATACACACCCGGCGTATCCTGAATGTAGGAGGCCAGCTCACCGGCTATTTCCCGGGCCAAAGGCAAAAGGATGCGCCCCCGCCGGCTGCGCACCAGCTCGATGCTGCGCAGGATTTCCTGTTCGGTTTTGACCCCCATTCCTCTAAGCGCCCGCACTTTTTTCTGGCGGGCCGCCTCTTCCAGCTCAGCCAGGGAGGTGATGCCCAACTGCTCATGTAAGAACCGGGCCCGTTTCGGCCCGATACCCGGCAGGGCCATCACTTCCAGAATTCCCGAAGGCCATTTCCGGCGGAGCTCCTGCAGTTTTTTCATCTCCCCGGTAGTAATTAGCTCATCAATTTTGGCCAGGATGTTTTTGCCGATGCCGGGAACCCTGGCCAGGGTTCCCCGGCGGTACAGCTCTTCAACCGGTTCTTCAAGGCCGGCAATCGCTCTGGCCGCCCGCCGGTAGGCCCGGATTTTGAAAAAATCCTCGCCCTCAAATTCCAATAGATCTGCCAGCTCCCGGAAGGCCCATGAGATCTCCATGTTCTGCATGGTCTTTGACTCCTCAGGAAACAAGTGGCTATGTTAAGCTATCTGTGCCAACATAATTTTTACCTCCAACATATTTACCATACCAGGAAATTTTCCTTTCGGCAAACCGTAACCTGGCTAAATCTTTGACACATATATAAAAACTTTACCTGGCCAGGACCTGGTGCTGCAGATCCCACAGCCGGCGGTAGAGCCCATTGTACCGTAGAAGCTCCTCGTGCCGCCCCCGTTCCACCACCCGCCCGCCGTCAAGAACCAGAATCTTGTCCATAACCTCCATACCCACCAGGCGATGGGTGATCACCAGGGTGGTACGCCCCTGCATCAAGAAGTAGACGGCACCCATTATTTCCCGCTCCGTTACCGGATCAAGACCGGCGGTAGCCTCGTCCAGCACCAGGATGGGGGCATTTTTAAGCAGGGCCCGGGCAATAGCCAGCCGCTGGCGCTGACCACCGGAAAGTTTAAAGCCCCCTTCCCCCACGCAGGTATCGTACCCCCGGGGAAGGGTTTGAATAAAATCGTGAATTTGGGCGCGGCGGGCAGCCGCAATGAGTTCCTCCTCGCTGGCTCCGGGCCTGGCCAGCAGGAGGTTTTCCCGAATGGTGGCGTTGAAAAGATGGGTGTGCTGGGTAACCACCCCCAGCAGGTGCCGCAGGTCCTCCGGGGAATACTTTTTAAGCTCGTGTCCCCCCAGGTAAATGACCCCTTCCTGGTAATCCCAGAAGCGCAGGAGCAGGTTCACTATGGTGCTTTTTCCTGCCCCGCTGGGGCCGACAATGGCCAGGCGGCCCCCTGCCGGCAGTACGAAATCCACCCCGTCTAAAACATAGGGTTCGCCTTCGGCATAGCGAAAGCGCAGCCTCTCCACCCGCAGGCCGTACCCTTCAGGAGCGGGCGAGGGTCCGGGCGGCCCGGCAACCACCGGCCCGGCGCCGGCAAGGGCTAAAAGCCTTTTTCCTGCCACCAGGCTTTCCTCAAGGTGCTGAAAAACCATGGGCAGGGGCAGAACGGCTTCGAAGCTGCTCAGGGCTCCCAGGACCAGCATGGCCAGGTAGACCCCGTCCAGTTTACCCCCGGCCACCATGGGGATGGCCAGCAACAGGATCGACCACAGGGCCAGGTTCATGGCCAGGCTCAGGATGGCATTGGAAAGCCCGCCAAGACCGGCCACCCGCCCCTGCAGACCCAGCAACTGCCGGCCGAGCGCTCCGACCCGTTTTTTTTGCCGCTCTTCCTGGCCAAAGGCCAAAATCTCCGTCACACCATCGATGGCGTCCACCAGATGGGCGTTAAGCTCTGCCCTGACCTCCACCATCCGCTGGCCCAGGCCCCTGCTAAACCTCCTGATTAAAAGGGGCGCTACCACACCGGCAACCAGGTAAAACCCTAACAGGATCAAGGCCAGCCTGAGCTCAAACCTGGCTAAAAAGGCAAAGGTTCCCGCCAGCACGAAAATGGCCACCAGCGGCGGAGCCAGCACCCGCAGGTAAAAGCGCTCCAGGGTTTCCACATCGGCCACCATACGGGCCAGGAGGTCTCCGCTGCGGTAATCCACCAGCCCGGCCGGGGCCAGAGGTTCAATGGACTGGTAAACCCAGGCGCGGAGGCGGCCCAGCACCCGGAAGGTGGCATCATGGGTAAGATAACGCTCCAGGTAGCGGCACACCGCCCGGGAAATCCCGCAGAAGCGCACCCCGGTGGAAACCACCAGCAATTCCGAAACCGGTGGATGCAGGGCGGCACTGGCAATTAAAAATGCCGCAGTGGCCATTAAGCCAATGCTGCTGCCCACGGTTAAAAAACCAAGAATGACCCCTAAAAGCATGGCCTTCCAGTGTGGGGCAATCAAGACCAAAAGACGGATAAAAACTCCCATCATTGGACACCCCCGTAGGCGCCGACCAGGCGCCGGTAGACCCCCTGCCGTTTGAGGAGTTCCTCGTGCTGCCCTGTTTCCACCACCCGCCCTCCCTGCAGGACCAGGATGCGGTGGGCCCGGTAAACGGTGGCCAGGCGGTGGGCAATAACCAGCACCGTGCGCCCCGCCATCAGGCGTTCCAGGGCCTGGCGGACCAGCTCCTCCGTGGCGGGATCCAGGCCGGCAGTGGCTTCGTCCAGAATTAATAGGGGCGCATTCTTGAGAAAGGCCCGGGCTATAGCCAGGAGCCGGGCCTGCCCGCCGCTCAAGCGGATTCCCCCTTCGCCCACAGGGGTGTCATACCCCCGGGGCAGGCCCTGGATAAAGGGGTGTGCCCCGGCCAGCCGGGCCGCTTCCACCACCTCTTCCATGGAAGCCCCGGGGCGACCCAGGCGGATGTTACCGGCCACGTTCCCGTAAAAAAGATGGGGATGCTGGGGCACCAGGGCCACATAACGCCGCCACTGGCCTGCGGAAATCTGCTCCAGGGGGACACCGTTCACGGTGATCCGGCCGCTCTGGGGCTCTATAAACCGCAAAAGCAGGCTGGCTACGGTACTCTTCCCCGCCCCGCTGGGTCCTACCAGGGCCACCCGTTCCCCGGGTGCCAGCTCAAAGGAGATTCCCCGCAATGCCGGCCGTTCCCCGCCCTCGTAGGAGAAATGTACATCCCGGAAATGGATGTGCAGTCCCTTTTCCTGCGACAGGGCCGTTTCTCTTAAGGCAGACTGTTCGATATGAAGGGCCTTTTCCTGTGGCAGGGCCCCTTCCCCCGCCGGAGTTTCCAGCAGGGCGAAAATGCGGCCGGCCGCGCTGACCCCGGCCAGGCCGGCATGAAAATATGTGCCTAAAAGCTTGAAGGGCAGGTAAAATTCCGGGGCCAGGAGCAAAAGAAACAGGGCCTCTTCAAAGGGGATTCGCGCGTAGACCAGGCGCAAGGCCACCGTAACCGCCACCAGAGCGGTACTGATGGTGGCCAGGAATTCCAGCGCCAGGGCGGAAAGAAAGGCCACCCGCAATACGCCCAGGGAGGTTTTACGGAAACGGTCGCTAATCAGGGCAATGACCCGGGCCTGGGCCTTGCTCCGGCCAAAGATTTTCAAAGTGGAGAGACCCTGCAAAACGTCCAGGAAGTGGGCGTTCATCCGGCTCAAAGTTTCCCACTGTTGCCGGGTAAGGGTCTGGGCCCAACCGCTGATCAGGTACATAAATAAAGGAATGAGGGGAGCGGTAAAAAGTAAAATGAACCCCGACGTTAGATCCAGGGGAAAGACAAACCCCAGGACGGCCAGGGGCACCAGGGCGGCCAGGGCCAACTGGGGCAGGTAGCGGGCGAAATAGGTTTCTACCGCTTCGACTCCCTCCACCAGGAGATTGACCAGTTCCCCGCTGCGCTGCTCCCCCCGTACATAAACCGGACCCAGGGCCAACAGGTGCTCCAGGAGACGCTGGCGCAGGTCGTGTTTGATCCGGGCGGCCACCCGGAAAGCCATAACTTCACTTATCCAGGCCAGCATAGCCCGAAAAATAATGACCCCCAGGAGGGCCAAAAGCAAGGGCCATACCCCGCTCAAGTCCTGCCCCTCGAGAAAAACCCGGCTCACCACCCGGGCAATACATCCCGCCTGGACCACCGCTAAAAGACCCGCCCCCAGGCCCAACCCTACGGTCAGGGCCAGCAAAAAACGCCCTGCCCGGGCCTCCCGCCAGAGCCTTTTGTCCACCACTTCAGTTCAACCCTCCCGTTATTGTTTAAACGCGGATTACCCTTTTCCTCTTAATGATACCGTTGCAGGACCCAAAGGGGTGTATGGGCGGAGGCCGTCGCTAAGGAGCGGACGACCGCTGCCCAGGTAGTTATGACAGTATCTTAATGCTTAAAATGGACGGGGGATTTACTCTCCCGTCCGGATATTTCTTAAAGGGGTTTAGTACTCCAGGTGTTCCTTGCCAACCCGGTGGCGGAATACCCAGTACGTCCAGCCCTGGTATAGAAGCACGACGGGCACCAGGGTCAGGGCCACGATGGTCATCACCTTGAGGGTATAGGGACTGGAAGAGGCGTTGTAAATGGTCAGGCTCCACTGCGGGTACAGGCTGGAAACCATTACCCGGGGGAAAAGGGCGCTAAAGAACGCCACGGTTGAAAAAACAATGGCCAGACCGTTACCCACAAAAGCCAGGCCGTAACGGCCGGTGCGGGAAAGCCAGTAAGCGGCCAGCAATAACACCACCGCACCCCAGAAGGCAACCGTAGCACCCGCCCTGCCCGCAAGGCCGATTTGACTGTAGCTTAAGAACACCAGGAGAACAAGGGCCGGTGCGGCTACGGCTCCCACCAGCACGGCCGCCCGGCGGGCCCTCTCCTCCAGTTCCCCCCTGGTTTTGAGGGCCAGGAAGAGGGCGCCGTGGAAGGTAAAGAGCAGGAGCGTCGTCATCCCTCCTGCCAGGGTATAGGGAGACAAAAGATGCCAGAAGGTACCCACGTACTGCATCTGCCCGTTTATGGGCACTCCCCGGATCAGGTTGGTTATGGCCACGCCCCACAGCAGGGCGGGCAAAAGGCTGCCCACAAAGATCAGCCAATCCCACAGGCTGCGCCAGGATGGGCGGTCGTCCTTGCTGCGGAACTCAAAGGCTACCCCCCGCACGATCAGCGCCACCAGCATCAAGAATAGGGCCAGGTAAAAGCCGCTGAAAAGGGTGGCATACCAGTGGGGAAAGGCGGCAAAGATGGCCCCGCCGGCGGTGAGCAGCCACACTTCGTTGCCGTCCCAGAAGGGGCCGATGGTATTGATGAGCACCCGGCGCTCGCCGTCGTCCTTTCCCAAGAAGGGCAGCAAAATACCCACGCCGTAGTCAAAACCTTCCAGGAAGAAGTAGCCAATAAACAAAACGGTAATAAGGACAAACCAGAGAACGTTCAGGTCCATAACGACACCCCCTCGACATCCTCCACCCGGGGAACGGCAGGTGTTTCCCCGGGCCCTTTTTTCACCACTTTGACCAGGAGGTACACGTCCACTACTGCCAGCACTCCATACAGCAGGGTAAAAACAAGTAAAGTAGTCAACACGGCACCGGCGGAAACCACGGGAGAAACGGCCTCCTCCACCCGCTGGAGCCCGTAAACGATCCAGGGTTGGCGACCCACTTCAGCCATATACCAGCCGCTGGTATTGGCAATGTAGGGAAGGGGAATGCTAAATAAAAACGCCTTTAAAACCAGCGGCTTTGTTTCCAGCCTCCCCTTTCGCCACAGGTACAGGCTCAAAAGGGCGAGCAACAGCATCAATGCCCCGGCGGCCACCATAATGCGAAAACTCCAGAAGACGGAGGTTACCGGCGGGATGTAGTTGCCGGGTCCATACCTGTCTTCGTACGCCGCCTGAATTTCCTTGATTCCCTTGACCTCTCCGCTAAAGGAATTGTAAGACAGAAAGCTCAGCAAGTAGGGTATCTGGATCTCAAAGGGGTTGGTCTGTTGTTTCTCGTCAATTACAGCCACCAGGCTCATGGGAGCCGGGTCCCGGCTTTCCCACCGGGCCTCTGCCGCGGCCATCTTCATGGGCTGGGAGCTGACCAGATGTTGCCCCTGGAAATGTCCCACCGTAACTACCAGAAGGATGCTGATCACGCCGGAAATCAGGCCGAGCCGGAAGGAGCGGCGGAAAAAGTCCAGGTGGTTTTTGCGCAAAAGGTGATATGCGCTGATGCCCATAACGAAAAAGGCAGCAGTGGTAAAGCCGGCCAGGACGGTGTGGGGATACTGGTAGAGCACGTGGGGGTTGGTCAGTAAGGCGAAGAAACCGGTCATTTCCGCCCGGCCGTTGCGGATCACGTAGCCCACCGGTTCCTGCATAAAGGAATTGGCCACCAGGATCCAGAAAGCCGAGAGGTTGGACGCCAGGGCCACCAGCCATATGGCCGCGGCGTGAAGGGATTTAGAAAGCTTATCCCAGCCAAAGATCCACACGCCCAGAAAGGTGGACTCAAGGAAAAAGGCAGCCAGGGCTTCAACCGCCAGGGGTGCACCAAAGATATCGCCTACGAAGCGGGAATACTCCGACCAGTTCATGCCGAAATGGAATTCCTGCACGATCCCGGTTACCACCCCCATGGCAAAGTTGATCAGGAAAAGCTTCCCCCAGAACCGGGCCATTTGCCTGTATGTTTCATTACCCGTCCGGACGTAGATGGTTTCCATGATGGCCACCAGGACTGAAAGTCCCAGGGTCAGGGGGACAAAGAGGAAGTGGTAAACGGAGGTAATGGCAAACTGCCACCGGGCCAGTAAAAGCGCATCCATGTATTTTCCCTCCCCTTGTAACTAACTACTTGGCCTGCCACTAAACCGCCTTTCCAGTGACACAAGTCCCAATCCTTGAGGTCCCACCCCCTCCCCTTTGACGGGTAAACGAACAATTCCTGAGAAGCATTATCTATACTGTTTAAGTATACTTTTGAAGAACTAAAAACCCCTCATTCGATGACGCCTGCTCCCTTACTCTTTTAACCAGGACAAAGGCAACAAGGCTGCCGACCAATAAATAGAGGTAATAGTAACGAATCTCATATTTTATACCCGATCAGTACAGATTTATTCCCATTATAACCCTTACCTTTTTGTCTGTCAAGTTTTTCCCTCCCATCCACAAAAAAACCGCCTGCAACAATGAGGGCAGGCGGACAATCACAGAACCAAAGCCTATTTTGCTCTTCTGTCCATCTCCAAAAGTTCGGCCAGCTCGTCGTATTCCTTCTGCAGCTTCATCAGTTCATCGGCAATGTTCAGGGCAGTGAGCAGTGCAGCTTTGGACAACCCCAAGCGAGGGTTGCGGGTTACTACCTGGCGTATTTTCTTGTTAACATACTGGGCCAGCATCCGCAGGTATTCCTCCGGTTCATCGCCCTTTAAAACATAGTATTCGCCAAAAATTTCCACCTCAACCCGGGTTTCCTGCTTGCCCATAGCCGTTCCCCCTGGTTTTCAAATTTTTGCTCTTTTCGGCGTTGACCGGGGAAACTCCTGCCGGCACGACAATTTTTTCTTACTTTTACTTTCTCAGTTCAGCTCCCAGCTCCCTGACCAGGGCGCCGGATAAGGCGTCAATTTGAGCGGTTACTTCCGCGTCGGTAAGGGTGCGGTCGTCGGCCTGGAAATGCAGGGAAAAGGCCAGGCTGCGGCAACCCTCCCTCACCTGCTCTCCTTCATAAACATCAAACAGTTCCACCGACCGCAGCAGATGGCCGCCGGCCCGGCGAATCACCCGCAGCACATCGGCCGCCGGAACTTCCCGGCTCACCACCAGGGCTATATCCCTCTTCACGCCGGGGAAACGGGGCAGGGGACGGTACCGGGGCGGCTTGCCGGCCAGGGCAAGCATAGCGGCCAGGTCCACCTCAAAGGCGCACACCCGCACATCCAGCTCATATTCCTCCAGCACATCGGGGTGCAACTCTCCCACTATCCCCAACGTTTCCCCCTGCGCCTTGATCCGGGCGGCGCGACCGGGATGGAAGGCGGGGTTTTCCTTTTCCCTCTCGAAGGTCAGGCCGGGCAGGCCCAGTTTTGCGGCCAGCACTTCCAGAACCCCTTTGAGGTAATAGAAATCCAGGGGCGTAGCCGGCCGGTTCCACCCCGCGGCCCCCTGGCCCATGGCCGCCGCGGCCAGCATCGGGCGCTCCTCGGGAAGGGCTTCCCCGCCCTGGGGAAGGAATACCCGGCCCACCTCAAAAATGGCCCCGCTGGTTACCCGGCGGTTAAAATTGCGCTCCAGTACCTCTAAAAGGCCGGGTAAGAGCATGGTGCGCATGACCGATTGCTCCACGGAAAGGGGGTTTTGCAGCTTCAACGTATGGCGCAAGGGGCTGTCCTGTGGCACCTTAAACCGGTCAAATACTGCCGGATTTACAAAACTGTACGTAACCACCTCGGTCAGGCCGCATTCCACCAGGACCTCTTTTAAACGCTTGAGCAGTGACTGCTCCCTTGTCCTCGCCCCCCGGGTGGTGGCTCCAAAGGGCAGGGTAGCCGGTACCCGGTCATAACCGTGCAGCCTGGCCACTTCTTCGATCAGGTCGATCTCCAGGTTGATGTCCACCCGGTAGCCGGGGACGTTTACCAGCAGGTCCTGACCGGCATCCTGAACCGTAAAGCCGAGACGGGTCAAGAGGTTAGCCGTCTCTTCCCGGGGAATGTCCGCCCCCAGTATGTATCCCACCCGCTCGGGACGCAGGATGATGGGCTTTCTGGCCACCGGGGAGGGGTAATTATCCACCGCACCGGCCACCACATCCCCGGCACCAATTTCCACCAGCAGGTAAGCGGCCCGGTTGGCGGCAGCCAGGCATCCTTCCAGATCGATCCCTTTTTCAAAACGGCTTGAAGACTCGGAACGCAGGCCCAGGGCCCGGGATGTACGGCGGATACTGGTGGGATGGAAGTAAGCCGATTCCAGCAGGACAGTGGTGGTGTTCTCCGTTACCTCGGTATCCAGCCCTCCCATCACCCCGGCCACAGCCACCGCTCCACCGGGATCAGCAATGACCAGCATTTCAGGTTCCAGGTACCGTTCCGACCCGTCCAGGGTAACGATTACTTCCCCCGCGTGGGCCCGGCGGACAATGATGTGGCCGTCCCTCAACTTATCGTAATCAAAGGCATGCAGGGGCTGGCCCAGCTCCAGCATGACATAGTTGGTAATGTCCACGACATTGCTGATGGGGCGAATGCCG
Organism: Desulfofundulus luciae; assembly: GCF_030813795.1. Classification (NCBI taxonomy): domain Bacteria; kingdom Bacillati; phylum Bacillota; class Clostridia; order Eubacteriales; family Peptococcaceae; genus Desulfofundulus; species Desulfofundulus luciae. Next base: position 23,377 of record NZ_JAUSUX010000026.1, read on the forward strand.
GCAGCCCGCAGGCGTTCCTGCATCCATAAGGGTGAGGGTCCCACCCTCACATTGGTGAAAAGCCTGGCCACGTAGCGCCGGCAGAGCCCGGGCTCCACAATGTCCACCCGCACCCGCCCCTCAAGGGAGCTACCCGGTATTTCTTGAACTTCCAGCCGGGGGAAACGCAGGGGCTGCCCCAACAAGGCGGCCACTTCCCGGGCTACCCCAATCATGGACAGGCAGTCGCCCCGGTTGGGGGTAAGATCCAGCTCGAAAATGACATCATCCAGCCCGAGGACCGGCCGGATATCCAACCCCAGGGGGGTATCTGCAGGGAGGATCATAATTCCGTGTGCCTGGTCGGCGGGTATGGTCTTGGGGTCAAGACCAAGTTCCTGGCCGGAACAGAGCATGCCCCGGGACTCCACCCCCCGCAGCCTGGCCCGTTTGATTACCAGCCCCCCGGCCAGCCGCGCCCCTTCCAGGGCTACGGGAACCACGTGCCCTTCCCGGACGTTGGTGGCACCGGTTACGATCTGCCGGGGCTCCGGCTCACCGGTAGAAACAAGACAAATCACCAGTTTATCGGCATTGGGGTGAGGTTCTATTTTGACAATGCGCCCGGTAACCACGTTGCTGATCTCTTTTCCCGGCTCCTCCAGGCCTTCCACGGCCAGGCCGGCCATGGTCAGCCGCTCGGCCAGTTCCACCGGGCTGATGGGTATATCCACATATTCTTGCAGCCATTTAAACGAAACCCGCAAAGCTAAATCCTTCTCCTTTCAACTAAAACTGGGCCAGGAAACGCAGATCGTTGTCAAAGAAAAGGCGCAGGTCATCTATGCCGTATTTGAGCATGGCGATGCGCTCCACACCCATGCCGAAGGCAAAGCCGGTAACCTCCGCTGAGTTATAGCCGGACATTTCCAGAACCCGGGGGTGAACCATGCCGCAGCCCAGGATTTCCAACCAGCCGGTGTGGGAGCATACCCGGCACCCGCGCCCCCCGCACATGACACAGGATATATCCACCTCGGCGCTTGGTTCGGTAAAGGGGAAGTAGCTGGGCCGGAAACGGGTACGGGTGCCGGCACCAAACATTTCCCGGGCAAAAACCTCCAACACTCCTTTTAAGTCACCAAAGGTTATCCGCCGGTCCACGGCCAGCCCTTCCACCTGGTGGAACATGGGCGAGTGGGTGGCATCGTCATCCCGCCGGTAAACTTTCCCCGGGGCAATGATTTTTACCGGCACCGCCGGCGCAGTGCGCTCCATGGTGCGTACCTGCACCGGAGAGGTATGGGTGCGCAGGAGCACCTCCGGACCAATGAAAAAGGAGTCCTGCATGTCCCGGGCCGGGTGGTCCTTGGGCAGATTCAGGGCCTCAAAGTTGTAATAGTCCAGTTCCACCTCGGGTCCCTCGGCAATGGAAAACCCCAGCCCCAGGAAGATTTCCTCGATTTCCTCCTGCACGGTAGTAAGGGGGTGCTTTTTACCCAGTAAAAAGGGTGTCCCCGGAAGGGTCACATCAATGCTCTCAGCCGCCAGGCGCGCCCGCTTAACCCGGGCTTTAATTTCCGCCGTACGCTCTGCCAGTTCATTTTCCAGGACTTCCCGGATGCTGTTGGCCAGCTGGCCGATCCTTGGCCTTTCTCCGGCCGGCAAAGCGCTCATCCCCCGCAGCACCCTGGTAAGTTCACCTTTTTTGCCCAGGTACCGGATGCGGATTTCCTCCAGGGTTTCCAGGCTATCCGCCCGGGCCAGAGCCTCTTTTGCCTCGGCCGCCATTTTATGTAACTGTTCTTCCAAGACTTTTCCTCCTTTTTACCCTCTCTTCTCTTCAAAAAACATAAAAACCGCCCCTTTTTCGGGACGGAAATTGTTCCTTGTCGCGGTACAACCCTTATTGTTTATGCCCAGACGAAACCTTCAATCCGCACAATGGAGAATTAAACTGCCAAGCGTCCCACAATGTAGATTACTGTCAAAGGGGTGACCGTTCATTATTATTATTTTCAAACCAGGCCCTTAATGCACGGCCAGCCTCCGGTACAGGATGTAGGCTCGGATAGAACCAGTCGCCTCGAACAGCCTCCAAAAAAATTCGGCGGTTAAAAACATTTAACCACGACCTTTCCTCTTTTTTGGGGACCCTTCGCAGTTGATTATATCACAAGCCCTTTCTTAAAACAAGGAAGTTTCCAGAAAAATTCGGGAACAGGCTGGTACCGTAGGCGCGCTTTAAGGCCCGGTCTGGTCTTGACCGCAGCTCATCCGCTGGCGCACCGCTTCATAAAGCATGATGGAAGCGGCTGCAGCCACATTCAGGGACTCGGCCCGGCCGGGCATGGGAATGGTGGCCAGGAAATCAGCACGCTCAAGCAACCACGGGGAAAGTCCCCTGGCCTCATTGCCTACCGCCAGGACCACGGGACCGGTCATGTCCACAACGGGCAGGGGAATACCGCCGGCGGGAACACCGGCCACCAGCATAAAGCCGGCCGCCCTTAAACGGGTCAGCACATCCTCCCCTTCCCGTACGGCCGCTACGGGCAGGTGAAAAAGGGAACCCATGGTAGCCCGGATGGTTTTGGGATTGTACAAATCCACCGTCCCGGGAAACAGGATCACTCCACCCGCACCCGCGGCGTCGGCACTGCGGATAATGGTGCCCAGGTTACCCGGATCCTGCACGCTGTCTACCAGCAATAAAAGGGATGGCCCTGCCGCCAGGGTTTCCTCCAGGGTGTAGCCGGGTTTTTCCACCACGGCCAGCACCCCCTGGGGAGTAGCCGTATCGGCCAATTCCGCCAGCAGCTTTTCCTCCACCGGCAAGAGTTGTACCCCCCGCTCCCGGGCTGCTTCAAGAAGAACAGCGGCCCGTTCGCTCCCGGACGGGCTATAAACAAGCATTTTTACCGGCCACCCGGACGCAAGTGCCTCCTCTACCAGGCGCACACCTTCCAGAAGAAAGTGCCCCTCCTTATCCCGCTGGCTCCGGCGGGCCAACCGGCGAAGATACCTGACCTGCGGGTTGGCTTTGCTGCGGGTCATGGAACTAGCCCCCGAGGGTTCTCAGCTTCTCGTTGCGCCCCAGGGCCACCAGGATATCTCCTTCATTAATGACCTGCCTGGCACCGGGGGAAATGATAATCTCCTCACCGCGACGGATGGCCAGGACGGTAACACCGTACTCCCGGCGCATGGCCGATTCCTGCAGGGTTTTGCCCACAAACTCGGGGGGAGCCATAAGCTCAACAATACTGTAATCAGGAGAGAGATTGATCTGGTCCAGGATATTTTTGGAGACCAGGGCATGGGCCACCCGCACCCCCATATCCCGCTCGGGGAAGACCACCATATCGGCCCCCACCTTTTGTAACACTTTGCCGTGAAGTTCGGTGACCGCCTTGGCCACTACCCGGGGAACACCCATTTCCTTGAGCATAACGGTGACCAGAATGCTGGACTGTACTTCCTGGCCAATGGCCACAATGACCACATCAAAATTTCTCAGGCCCAGGGATTTCAGCGCCTGCTCATCCATGGCATCCACACAGACGGCGTAGGTAACCTCGTCGGTAATGGCATTTACCCGCTCTTCGTTGGTGTCCACCGCCAGGACGTCATAACCCATGCGGGCAAGGGTCCTGGCCACGCTGGAACCAAACCGCCCCAACCCGATGACGGCAAATTGTTTCATGATCCACCCCTACCCCACCATAATTTTTTCTTCGGGATACCGCACAGCAGTTTTGCGCCGGCGCTGGGCAAAGGCATAGGCCAGGGTCAGGGGGCCAAGGCGGCCGGCAAACATGGTCAGGATAATGGCCACCCGGCCCAGGGGAGTCAGGTGCGGAGTCAAGCCCATGCTCAGGCCGACGGTACCAAATGCGGAAACGGTTTCAAACAAAGCGGCCAGGAAATCACCGCCTTCGGTAACACTTAAAAGCAGGGTTACCGTGCTTACCAGCAGAATGGCCCACAGGGTAACCGAAAGGGCCTTATAAACCTGCCACGGCGGGATGCGCCGGCGGAAAACCTCCACATCCTCCTTTCCCTTGCTTAAAGACCAGAGGGTAATTCCCAGAAGGGCAAAGGTGGTGGTTTTGATCCCACCACCGGTGGAACCGGGAGAGGCCCCTATAAACATCAGGATAATTATGAGAAACTGGGTAGCTGGATTCAAATGTCCAATGTCCACAGTGTTGAAGCCGGCCGTACGGGGGGTAACGGCCTGAAAATAAGAGGCCAGGATCTTCCCGGATAAAGGCAAATCGCGCAGGATATGTCCCCACTCCAGCAGGCCAAAGAGGAGGGCACCACAGAAAATGAGCCATCCGGTTACCCGCAGGACCAGTTTGGTGTGCACGGACAGGCGGCGGGTGCGCGGGTAGTTGTAGAGTTCCATAACCGTGGAAAAACCCAGCCCACCCAAAATAATGAGAGTGGTCACGGATAGGGTAACTACCGGATCGCTTACATACCCGGTAAGGCTCCTGAAATCCCCCAGCAGATCAAAACCGGCGTTGTTAAAGGCCGAAACGGCATGAAAAATACCCAACCACAGGCAGCGGGGGAAACCGTAATCAAAGTAAAACCGCAGGGATAAAACTACGGCGAAAAATCCTTCGGTGAACACGGTAAAAAGTAATACGGCCCGCACCAGCCGGACCACTCCCGCCACCCGCAACTGGTTTAAGGACTCCTGAATGATCAGGCGCTCTTTGAGACCGATGCGCCTGCCCATGAGGATAAAAAATAAGGTGGCCATGCTCATGAAACCCAGCCCGCCAATTTGAATCAGGGCCAGGATGACCGCCTGGCCAAAGGTAGACCAGTAAGTACCGGTATCCACCACCACCAGGCCGGTAACACACACCGCGGAAGTGGCGGTAAACAGGGCGGTGAGAAAATCCGTGTACGTACCGGAGCGGCTGGAAACAGGCAGCATGAGCAACAGGGTACCCGCCAGAATTACCCCGGCAAATCCCAGTACCAGTACCTGAGGAGGGCTCAATTGCAACGGAAAGCCCTTTTTCGTATCCATACGGACCGTTTTGCGCCTGAAGTCCAACGAAATCTACCTTCTTAAAGTAACTTTTTACAAAGGATATTATAGAAAAGTACTGGTAAAAAGTCCACAAAAAACTAAGAGCATGGTTATCACCATGCTTAGTTTTTGCGTTGGAAATTTAAAAATACTGCTGGATTATTAAGTTAAGAGCCCACCTTGGATTTGGCCACTTCCACCAGTTGCCCGAAGGCCCGGGCATCGTTAACGGCCAGGTCGGCCAGCATTTTGCGGTTAATTTCCACCCCGGCCTTGCGCAGGCCGTTCATCAAGCGGCTGTAAGTGATGCCATTCATCCGGGCGGCAGCATTGATGCGGGCAATCCATAGCCTGCGGAAATCCCGCTTTCTGGCCCGCCGGTCGCGGTAGGCATAGGCCAGGGATTTCATAACCTGCTGCCGGGCTATCCGGTAAAGCTTGCTTTTAGCCCCCCGGTATCCCCGGGCCAGTTTGAGAATCTTTTTGTGTCGCTTGCGGGATACCACACTGCTTTTGGCGCGTGGCATGGTCATCTCCTCCTCGAAAATTGTTGGGCACTAGTAGGGGAGCAGCCTCTTGAGCCTCTTCCTATCAGAGGCACTGACCAGACCGGCCTGGGCCAGCCTGCGCTTGCGCCGGGCACTCTTTTTACCCAGCAGGTGACTGTGAAAAGCATGCATGCGCTTGACTTTGCCGGTACCGGTTTTCTTGAACCGCTTGGCTGCACCACGATGCGTCTTGAGCTTGGGCAAGGAAGGCAACTCCTTTCTATCCTTGTTGAATTTCTGGTTGAGCTTCCGGTTTGTTTTCCTGCTTGCTTTCCGGCTTGATGTCCGGCCGCGGAGACAGGATCATCACCATATTTTTTCCTTCCAATTTGGGTTGTCTTTCAATAATGGATAAGTCCTTAACCTGTTCGGCCAGGCGCAGTAAAAGCTGGTGCCCGAGCTGGGTATGCATAATTTCCCGGCCGCGGAACATAATGGTGGCTTTGACCTTGTCGCCGTCTCTTAAAAACCGGGCCGCATTCCTGGCCTTGACCTGAAAGTCATGCTCCTCAATACTTGGGCGCAGCTTGACTTCCTTGATGTTCACGATACGCTGCTTCTTCTTGGCCTCTTTTTCCCGTTTGCTCTGCTCATACTTATACTTGCCGTAATCCATCAGCCGGCAAACCGGGGGTTTGGCCTGGGGGGCAATTTCCACCAGATCAAGCTGTCTTTCCTCCGCCAGCCGCAGGGCTTCCCGTACGGGCATGATACCGAGCTGGTTACCCGAGGGGTCAACGACCCTTACTTCCCTGGCCCGAATTTCCTCATTCACCCGGAAGTTTTTGGTAATATTTATGCACCTCCTGGAATTTTAAAAAATAAAAACGGGCATACCCCACCCGCTTAAAGCCAAAACGAACTATGGCAGCACAAACCCCGAGACAACCTCTATCCGGGCGTCATGGGGTGAGAAGCGGATGGCTTCTACTTCAAGTAGTTTTATCTTACCAATTATAGCATGGCTGCAAGCCCCGGTCAAGTGGCCTGAAAACAACCCACCCCTTCATACTTTATTAATTAATAGCTTTAGTGCGGATTTCCTCCAGAATGCGGGCGACAAATTCCTCCAGGGGTTGGGCCCCCTCGTCCCCCCGGGCGCGGTGGCGCACCGCCACGGTGCCTTCCCGGGCCTCCTTGTCACCCACCACCAGCATGTAGGGTATTTTTTGTGCCTGGGCCTCACGGATTTTGTAATTTACCTTTTCATTGCGGGCGTCCAGCTCTACCCTGATGTTTTCCTTTTCCAGCCGCTCCACCACCTGACGGGCATAGCCGGCATGCCGGTCGGCAATGGGCAGAACCCTGACCTGGACCGGGGCCAGCCAGGTGGGAAAGGCGCCGGCAAAATGTTCGGTCAGGATGCCGATAAAACGTTCAATGCTGCCGAACACCACCCGGTGGATCATCACGGGACGGTGCTTCTGGCCGTCCTCGCCCACATAGGTGAGGTCAAACTTCTCGGGCATGAGGAAATCCAGTTGAATGGTGCCGCACTGCCAGGTGCGCCCCAGGCAGTCCTCCAGGTGGAAATCAATCTTCGGCCCGTAAAAGGCCCCGTCCCCTTCATTTACTTTATACTTCATCCCCCTGGCCTTCAAGGCCTCCTCCAGGGCGCTGGTGGCTATCTCCCAGATCTCGTCGGAGCCCATGGATTTTTCGGGGCGGGTGGAGAGTTCCACATTATATTTAAAACCAAAGATGCTGTAGAAATAATCCACCAGGTCAATGACCCCGATGATCTCTTCCCGGATTTGGGAGGGGAGCATGAAGATGTGAGCATCGTCCTGGGTAAAGCAGCGCACCCGCATGAGCCCGTGGAGCACCCCGGAAAGCTCGTGGCGGTGCACCAGACCCAGTTCCGCCAGGCGAATGGGCAGTTCCCGGTAGCTGTGCAGGCGGCTCTTGTACACCAGGATGCCCCCCGGGCAGTTCATGGGCTTGATGGCGTATTCCACGTCATCGATGCGGGTGAAGTACATGTTTTCCCGGTAGTGCTCCCAGTGCCCCGACCTTTCCCACAGGGACCGGTTCAAGATAACCGGCGTGCGGATTTCCTGGTAACCCCGCTTGTAATGCTCTTCCCGCCAGAATTGCTCCAATTGATTGCGCAGGACCATGCCCCTGGGATGGAAAAAGGGAAAGCCCGGCCCTTCCTCCTGGATGCTGAACAGGTCCAGCTCCGCGCCCAGCTTGCGGTGATCCCGGCGTTTGGCCTCTTCAATACGGAAGAGATATTCTTCAAGCTGGGATTTCTTAGGAAAAGCGGTGCCGTAAATGCGCTGGAGCATCTTATTTCTCTCGTCGCCCCGCCAGTAAGCCCCGGCCACGGAAGTAAGCTTGAAGGCTTTCAACCTGCCGGTTGACGGAATGTGGGGACCGGCGCAGAGGTCCACGAATTCACCCTGCTGGTAACAGGAAATTACCGCATCTCCCGGCAGCTCATTGATAAGCTCCACCTTATAAATTTCCCCGGCGGTAGAAAACCGCTGCAGCGCTTCTTCCCGGGACACTTCAAAACGGGTAAAGGGCAAATCTTCTTTAATGATAGCCTGCATTTCTTTTTCAATTTTCTCCAGGTCCGCAGGTGTGAAGGGCTTTTCCGCATCAAAATCGTAGTAAAATCCATCGGCAATAGCGGGACCGATGGCCAGCTTGACCTCCGGGAAGAGACGCTTCACGGCCTGGGCCATGACATGGGCGGCGCTGTGGCGGAAAGCATCCCGCCCCGGCTCATCTTCAAAGGTGTAGAACTCAACGGCGGCATCCCTGTGTAGAGGGTAGCTCAAGTCCACCAGCCGCCCGTCCACTGCCGCCACCAGGGCTTCCTTGCCCAGGCGGGGGCTGATGTCCTGCGCTATGCGGCTCAAAGGAGTACCGGGTTCGTATTCCCGCACGGAACCATCCTTTAATGTTACTTTGATCATAGAAGAACCCCTTTCTTTTAATACCGAAATAAAAAAACGTCCCTGTTTCAGGGACGAAATAATCCGCGGTTCCACCCTGCTTGGCGACCAAAAGGTAAAAAAAGCCCGCCCGCCTCAAAGGTGGTAACGGTCCTCACCGGCCCCGCTTACTCACCACGTGTCACAGCGTTCGGCAGGGCAGTTCCGGGGTGGTTTTCAGCCCGTCCCATCCGGGGATGCTTCCAGCCGCGGCATCCCCTCTCTGGGGATGGGCGTTTCAGGGCCTACTCTTCCCCTTCATCACCATTTCACTATTTGTAACGTTCACTTCGTTTTAAGTCACAATTATACTGTCGATCAGGAAATATTTGCCGTGCCGCCTTTGCAGCACCGGTATCCCGGTCCGGAACGAACTGCGGTAGCCGGCGCGAAGCACTGGAATAAACGAGCCAGCGCTGCATCCAACCGCGTTCCCTGAATATCAATATTTACGTTGATCACTTTGTCCTTCGTTATTATATTGAGGTTTGAAGACTATGTCAACCACAGCAGCCCGGGGGCACCCATCAACAACAGAATGCAATAATAACTATAACAACTTACCCGGCAGCAGAAAAACCCCTGCCTGCAAAAGACCAATGATGAACCCCAGCACTCCTCCCAGGATCTCGATATGCCTCAGTTCCCGGGAAGAGACAGTAGTGATAATTTGCTCCAACTGATCCAGCGAAAAACTATTTACCTGCTCCTCCACTACCCTGGACAAACATAACTCTACTTTTAGCTTTTCTCCAAAGCGGTCTACGAGTTCATTAACCAGGGGTGGCAGTTCCCTCCTGATCTGTTCGGCCAGGGCGTCGGAAATCATTCGCCGCAGGGACAGGGGTAAAAAACCGGGCAGCCTGTCCATCACCCGGGCGCGGACTGCCGTATTCACGGAAGAGACCAGGTCCTCGTTTAATTGTTCTGAGCGCAGGTAGTTGAGGAGTCGTTCCTTGGGAAGCAGTTGCTCCTCAATTACCCTGCCGATAACCCTGGCCAGCTCGCCACGCCTTTTGGGCACCACCCCCTGGATGGTGTAACCAAGCACACGAACTGGTTTGTAGGGTCGAAAAATCAGCCGTACCGCCAGCCAGTTGGTCAGCCACCCGATCAGCGCCCCCACTACCGGCAACAGCACGGCCTGTGTCCAATGCAAATCTTTCTCACCCCGTTCCGGCGCTCCTGAAAGAAATATATCAGAACAAATATACCAGAACAAAAAAAAACGGGCAACAAATTATTTTTCTCGACATAAGGAGCAGCCGGTGCACTCCCTTACACGGCCAAAAAAGACCAGGTTGATCGTTTCCATGATGGTGTTTTTCTGCTCGCAGGCCGGGTTATGAATGACAATTTGCTTGGGCGCCAGGGTAATTAAGGTGCTGATCAGCATGTCCTCATAATTAATTTCCCCTTCCGTCAAATCCATAAACAAATTTTCCAGGTAGTCTACCCTGAGGGCCTGTTTTCGCCCGTCTAAAAGTCGAAACGCCCCACCGGGCAGCTTGAGCACATGTACCAGTTCAACCCGGGATTCTTGAATTTCCACAAAATATTTAAGCAGGTGGATAAATTCCTGATACTCCCTTTCCATCAGGAAGTCGTCCACTGCCCTTTCCACGGCCTGCTCCAATTCTTCCACATAGTCCTTAAGCCGGAAGCGGATAAAACCTTCAACAATGATCTGGTTATTATGCCTCAAAAAATCCAGAATCTTTTCCATAATTCTTTTTTTAAACAGTTGCTGGTAAACTGCTTTTTGCCCGCCCCGGCCATAACCCAGGTGATTCAAGGCATACTTAAAAATGTTTTGCCGTTCCTCCTCGTTGAAGTAGTAGTAGTTCTCCCTGATCATATCCTTTAGCAGCAACTTCTGCCACTGGCCCAAAATTAAATCAGAAAGGGAGCGGGCAATATGATGGCGGATAATTGCCTGGATGTCTCCCCTTTTCCCTCCACCGGGCATTACCTGGCAGGACACAAAGTTAAACCTGCCGGCCGAGCTCTCTTTCAGCCTTACCTTCAGTCCCTCTTTTTCTAAATTTCTTATTTCCCGTCCCAGCCGAACTTTAATGAGATCTATGTGCCGGGCAGTCCCGATGGAGATGTCTGCCATCAATTTCACCGTCCTTTCTGTTCTAGTATATGTGCGGCTAAAAACCGGTATACAACCAGCCTTTCCCGTAATAATGTGGTTTTTCAGAGTATTATAATGTAGTTTTTCAAAATTCTTTCGGCCCATAATCCACGGAGAAGGGTACTAAAAAGCCCTCCAGGTCCATAATGCGTTCCCCTGGAGGGCTGTTTTTGTTTTCAAGCTGTTTTTTGCCAAAAGCGCCCGGGCGGCGGAGCGGCAGATGTTTATGTTTTAATCCTCACCCGGCATGGAAGCCGGGTGCAACCTTAGCATGAAGGTTTGGGAGATTCGCAAGATCGGGTTTCAATCCTCACCCGGCATGGAAGCCGGGTGCAACGGACAAAGAAGAGCGGCTCTCGGACTGGTCTAAAGTTTCAATCCTCACCCGGCATGGAAGCCGGGTGCAACATGAGGTGCTAAAGCAAAAATATGAGCAGGAAGAGAAGTTTCAATCCTCACCCGGCATGGAAGCCGGGTGCAACTTTCTGCCAGGTTCCTTTCCGGCAGTCAATTTCGATGTTTCAATCCTCACCCGGCATGGAAGCCGGGTGCAACCTGACCTGCCGAAACCAAAGACGTAAAGGCATCAGGAGTTTCAATCCTCACCCGGCATGGAAGCCGGGTGCAACTATCGTGGAGTAGTACTGGGGTGAAGATGTATAAGTTTCAATCCTCACCCGGCATGGAAGCCGGGTGCAACCTTCTGGTTTGGCGACATCCGCAAGGTAACCGGCCAGGTTTCAATCCTCACCCGGCATGGAAGCCGGGTGCAACTGAAGTCGGATTCGATTGTTAGGTTTAGGACACTGTTTCAATCCTCACCCGGCATGGAAGCCGGGTGCAACCCGTGGTGGGAGCACTGATGGGTTATGTGGCTATTGTTTCAATCCTCACCCGGCATGGAAGCCGGGTGCAACACTACCTCGAAGCCAGCTTCAATCATCCCCAGGCTGTTTCAATCCTCACCCGGCATGGAAGCCGGGTGCAACGGCCTTAACTTCTTCCAGGTTCCGTCTGATCTCCTGTTTCAATCCTCACCCGGCATGGAAGCCGGGTGCAACTTCGCCGTCATGCGACTTAGGGCTCCCGGGTTGCTGTTTCAATCCTCACCCGGCATGGAAGCCGGGTGCAACCACACACCCACCAGCCCGGCACCAGACGCACCAGAGGTTTCAATCCTCACCCGGCATGGAAGCCGGGTGCAACATGGGAGGAGATACTGGGCAAACCGCTTTCGCAGGTTTCAATCCTCACCCGGCATGGAAGCCGGGTGCAACCAGGCGGGGGAAGTACATCCAGAGAGCCAGGAAGAGTTTCAATCCTCACCCGGCATGGAAGCCGGGTGCAACGTTACGCCGGCCGGCGGAATGTCATGGATCCCCGGTTTCAATCCTCACCCGGCATGGAAGCCGGGTGCAACGTCGTACTGCGACTTTGCCATGTCGCTCTGGTACGTTTCAATCCTCACCCGGCATGGAAGCCGGGTGCAACGCAAGCACTACTCAGCACCCCCTAAAAGCCTCCTCGTTTCAATCCTCACCCGGCATGGAAGCCGGGTGCAACGCGTCATCGAGTTGGCCGACCTCCGGGAGAGGATGTTTCAATCCTCACCCGGCATGGAAGCCGGGTGCAACGGGGAAATCGTATCATGCACTATGTGCGGGATTGCAGTTTCAATCCTCACCCGGCATGGAAGCCGGGTGCAACGATTATCATTTGTGTTTTATTACGTTTACACTGAGGTTTCAATCCTCACCCGGCATGGAAGCCGGGTGCAACGGCCGACGTTTACTCCATGGTGGACAATCCTTTCCTGTTTCAATCCTCACCCGGCATGGAAGCCGGGTGCAACGGGCAGGACCCGGGAGCCGTGGCCAACGACCTGCAAGAGTTTCAATCCTCACCCGGCATGGAAGCCGGGTGCAACTCCAGGCTTTCACCAAGACCAACGTTGTTGATGATGTTTCAATCCTCACCCGGCATGGAAGCCGGGTGCAACTAGCAGGTAGCATGCTACCTGTCAAGAGGTTTTTGTTTCAATCCTCACCCGGCATGGAAGCCGGGTGCAACCCTTTCTCCCTGCCTTTACCCCCGGCAGGGTGGGGTTTCAATCCTCACCCGGCATGGAAGCCGGGTGCAACACCTTTTGCAATACGGGTTGTTTTAGACGTAACTGGTTTCAATCCTCACCCGGCATGGAAGCCGGGTGCAACCCCCGATATCGCAGACATCGTGGCTGAAGTGGTCTACGTTTCAATCCTCACCCGGCATGGAAGCCGGGTGCAACTACTGGCACCACCCCGGCTGATGAAGTATTAGCGGTTTCAATCCTCACCCGGCATGGAAGCCGGGTGCAACGACTTCGGGGGTACCGCGGGAGAAAACCGCCGCATGTTTCAATCCTCACCCGGCATGGAAGCCGGGTGCAACAACAAAATGCCTCTCAGACGCACAGAAATGGCCCTGGTTTCAATCCTCACCCGGCATGGAAGCCGGGTGCAACACCCGCCAACCGTACCGGCGGACGAGTTCAACAAAGTTTCAATCCTCACCCGGCATGGAAGCCGGGTGCAACGTATATACGGTATCAAGGAAAAATAAAAGACCCGGTTTCAATCCTCACCCGGCATGGAAGCCGGGTGCAACATCATGTTCCTGGATGTGCGTCGTTGCTATGATGATGGGTTTCAATCCTCACCCGGCATGGAAGCCGGGTGCAACAGGGGGGAATATTTGGGTGAAGCCCGAAACTAAAGTTTCAATCCTCACCCGGCATGGAAGCCGGGTGCAACACGGAACTCCTACTAAACGCTTCCCCTCAGAATTTGTGTTTCAATCCTCACCCGGCATGGAAGCCGGGTGCAACCGCCCCTGGGCAAACGGAATTACCCTAACTCGAAACGTTTCAATCCTCACCCGGCATGGAAGCCGGGTGCAACCTCCTCCTTTCTCCCTGCCTTTACCCCCGGCAGGGTGGGTTTCAATCCTCACCCGGCATGGAAGCCGGGTGCAACTCCTTTGTGCAACAATGCGGGGAAATTGTCATATGGTTTCAATCCTCACCCGGCATGG
>NZ_JAUSUX010000027.1 GCF_030813795.1 Desulfofundulus luciae
TGACATTTTCTTAGCCCAGATGAATGAGATAAGTAATGTGTCTGAGTGACATTTTCATTGACGAATTTCACTGACAAAGTCACTGACGCTTGACAGGATTTTTCCCGAGCCAATCCACGGCCTGCCGTGCCGGCTGGATGAAGGCAATGAGCTTGTGGGCCAGTTCCACACCCAGTACCCAGAGGGCGGCGGTGGTTAAATGAGTGGGGGCTACGGCATCAAAAAGAATATTGGCCCGGGGCGGGAATTCCTCGTCGCCGGCCCAGATGGTGACGGCCAGAGGCAGTTTGGGCAGGGCCGGGATTTTAGCACCCGCATCTCCCATGTTCACGGGTTCGCCTCCCAGATGCCTGGTGGCCCGGTAAAAATCCTCCAGCCTGGTGCCAAAGGCTTCCGCCAGGGGGTTAAGGGCGTCAGTATGGAAGGGCGCGTTGTGGTGGGCGCCGTGGGGTAATTCCAGGAAGGACAACCAATGCCCCCGGGGCGGCAAACCGCTGGCCGAGCACAGGTATTGCAAAATCAGGGTGCGGTCGTTGTAGGGTACTACTCCGGGGGATCCCTGCCTTTGCACATTGCCGGTGAGATCAATTTCGTAAATCTGCCCAAAATATGGTAACAGGAAAATTTTTCTCTGGGCATCATAGGAGGCACCGGTGCGTAAAACCACGGCTTCCGGTTCGCTGGCCAGGGATACAAAGTTACGCATTGCTTCACTAAAGGCGTTAAGCTGATTAACCATTGTTCCACCTCGTCAGCGATTTTAACGGCCGGCCAGGTAAAGGACTATGGCCGTAATAATTACCACCAGGAAAAGAACCATGGAAAGCCCGCCGAAATTTGTCAGGGCCTTAAGCCGAATGCCTTCGTTTTCTGCCCTTTCCCGCAAACTTTTGTAGACCTGTAACCGGCCGATCACATCCATAACCAGACTGTCGGCCAGGTCCGGGTCACCTCCTTTGTCCAGGAGGCTTTGCACCGTGGTATCCATCCATTTCTGGCGTCCTCCTTCATCCAGGAGGGCGTACTTTTCCTTCAGGAAGAGTTTGAACTCCCTTTCCCTTGGTTTTAGTTGCTCAAAATAGGTGCGCCGTTCCAGGCGGGAGAGTTGCCGGATATTCTTCCCCAACAGGGCAACCTCTTGCTCGTTGAGACGGAAATGTTTACCTATGGCGGCGGCAAATTCCCGGGACAAGATTCCCACCCCTTGTGTTATGCGGCGTTATTGCCTCAATAATTCTCCTTCTCCATGCCAGGGTCGAGATCCTTTAAATTTTTCCATAATTCTTCCGGTAAGAAGTTCACGTCCTGTTGCAGCAGGTCCCGCAGTTTTAAACCCCAGGGGGTGATGCTGCCCCAGAAACTGGGGAGGATTGGTTCCGTGCCTTTCACAAAGGCTGCCTTAATCACCCGGGAACTGAAAGGGGTGGCCCGCAGCCCATCATTGGCGCAAATGTCGATAAAGACAATGTCTTCGGGTACGGGGAAATCGTCCTTAGGTTCATCCCGTAGAGCCGCGGCCATGAACCTGGCCCAGAGCGGGGCGGCCAGCTGACCTCCGGTGGCTCCCACCGCTCTCGATTTATCGTCGTAACCGATATACACGGCGGTTACCAGTTGCGGAGTATAACCGACAAACCAGGCATCCCGGAAATGGGCGGTGGTTCCGGTTTTCCCCGCCGCCGGCCGGTCCAGGAGGGCGCCGGCCGCTTCCGCCGTGCCTCCCGGTTGGAGCACCCCTTTCAGCATGTCGGTAACAATATAGGCCGTTTTAGGGTCAAGTACCTGTTGTAGTTGAGGGCTGTTTTCTTCCAGCACCCTGCCCTTTTGGTCCAGGATTTTGGTAATCAACAAAGGTCTGGCCAGTACACCTCCATTGGCTAGAGGGCCATATGCCCGGACCATTTCCAGCGGAGTCACCTCCGAGGTACCCAGGGCCAGAGAAAGGTAAGGCCTCAGGGGGCTCGCAATGCCCATACGCCGGGCGTATGCGACCAGGGTCTGCGGCTTCAGGCGGTTATTCAGTTCCACAGCCACCACATTATCCGATGTGTAGAGGGCCTCTTTGAGGGTAAAGGGCCGGTTATGATAGCCTCCGTTAAAATCCCGCGGCTGGTAAGGTGGTTGGCCCGGTATTTCGTAGCTAACCGGTTTGCACTCCAGGGTGGTGGCTGCCGTGTAGCCCCGGTCGATGGCGGCGGCATAAAGAAAAGGTTTAAAGGCCGAGCCCGGCTGACTTCTGGCCAGGGCCCGGTTAAACTGGGACCGGCTGAAGTCTTTGCCTCCAATCATGGCTTTGACATGGCCGGTTCGGGGATCATAGGCCACCAGGGCTCCTTCCAGTGCCGGATCCTGTTGCGCAAAGCCCTCCTGGAATGTTTTTTCTGCCGCTTCTTGCACATCTAAATCCAGTGTGGTGTATATATGCAGCCCGCCTGTATAAGCCAGGTCCGGTTGGTCGGGAAATTTTTCCTGCAAGTATTTCACTATTTCAGCTACAAAGTAAGCGGCGCGGGTTTGTTCGACCAGCCGGTTTCGGGGGTGCAGGGGCTTCTGCCTGGCTTCCATGGCCTCTTCAGGAGTAATTATGCCCAGTTCCACCATACGCTGGAGAACCAGTGATTGCCTTTCCCTGACGCCGTTCAGATTGGTTGCCGGGTTATACAGGCTGGGTGCCCGAACAATTCCAGCCAGCATGGCACTCTCACCCAGATCCAGTTCCCGGGCCGACTTATCAAAATATGTGCGGGCGGCCATTTCAATGCCGTAGGCCCCCTGGCCAAAATAAATCTGGTTCAGATACATCTGCAGTATTTCCTGTTTACTATAACGCCTTTCCATCTGGATGGTTAACCACAATTCCTTTATTTTGCGCCTGGCGGTCCGTTCCGGCCCAAGGAACATGTTTTTGGCCAGTTGCTGGGTAATGGTACTTCCCCCCTCCACTATTTTCCCCGCCCGAATATTATGATATAGAGCGCGCAAAAGGCCTACCGGGTCAATACCGTGGTGCTGGTAAAAGCGGGCATCTTCAATAGCCACTATGGCCTGCTGCATGTAAGGGGAGATGTCTTTTAAGGGTACCGGTATACGCCTTTGGGGAGAAAGGGTGGCAATCAGCCGCCCCTGGGCATCGAATACTTTCGAAGGAGTGGGTAATTCATGCGGCAGGGCCAGGCTTGTACATCCGGTGACCAGGCCCGCTAGAATGAGGAGCAGCAAAAGCATTCTTTTCATTACTAAAAGGCACTCCCAGGGAAGGCCCCATGGCCTTTTGTTTTTTAAAAATGGAGATACTTCCGGTTGGTATAGTATTTTATCCCATTTCAACTGCTGCTAATTTGACTCTGAAAAAAAGGAAAGTGGTCTATGCACGTAGAAATGTCCTTTTCACGTTATCTTGGAGGGAACAACGTGGAAGTTTACGCCCTGGTAGGTCCCAGCGGCACCGGGAAGAGTTTCCGGGCCATTGCTACCGCTCATGAATGTGGCGCAGAATTGATCATTGACGACGGTCTTTTGATTAAAGGCAATCGAATCCTGGGGGGTATATCGGCAAAACGACAGTCAACCCGTATTGGAGCCATTAAGACCGCCCTTTTCATGGACGAAGAGCACGCCCGGCAGGCCCGGGCAGTGCTGGAAAAGGTAAAACCGTCCCGGGTTCTAATTCTGGGCACTTCGGTTGGGATGGTGGAAAAAATTGCCGCCAGGTTGGGCCTGCCACCGGTTTCCCGGATCATTTCCATTGAGGAAATAGCTTCTCCCCGGGAAATCCGTCAGGCCCTGACCATGCGCGCCCGGTACAGTAAACATGTCATTCCCGCTCCCACGGTGGAGGTCAAAAAAAGATTTCCAGATATATTTACCGATTCCTTAAGGATTTTTCTGGGTCGTAAAGGTCCGCAGGGTAAGCGTAGCTGGCTGGAACAATCGGTGGTGCGCCCCACCTTTACCTATTATGGTAAACTAACCATCACCACCAGCGCTCTGGTGGCTATTGTATCCCGGGCGGCAGAAGAAGTGCCGGGAGTAAAAAGTGCCGGGCGGGTGACCGTACAGAGGGATGTGGACGGGGTAGTTATCGAGGTGCATCCGGTCTTATACTACGGTTGCATATTAAACCAGGTGGGCCGGGAAATCCAGGTAGCGGTGAAAAGGCGGGTGGAGGAAATGACCGGCTTGGTGGTCAAGTCCGTAAACATCCTGGTGCGGGAGTTGTCTTTCCCCCGGGGGAAAGAGCCGGTCTAACGGCCGGCTCTTTTTTAGGCTTTGGTGGCGAACACATGGTTGCCGATGCGGGTGACCACCGGCAGGGTGCGGATCCAGCGGTCTGTGGCAATACGGGGGTTATAGAAGAACAAAGCTCCGTTGCTCGGATCCCGCCCCGCCAGAGCCTCCAGAGCAGCATTAATGGCCGTTTCGTCCGGTTCCAGGTAGATGGAGCCGTCCTCCACCGGGGAAAACTGAAAGACGTTTTGATCTTTCTGAAAGATTACTTCCCGGATGGTTTTGGGAAAGCCCGGACTGGCTACCCGGTTGAGGATTACTGCCCCCACGGCCACTTGACCGGTGAAGCTTTCCCCCCGGGCTTCGGCGTGGATCAGCCTGGCCAGGAGCATCAACTCCTCCCGGGAAATACCTCCGCGGGAAAGTACTGCCGGGACGTTGTCACTGACCCGGTCCGGTACCAGCAATACATCGCCTGGCCTGATGATGGTGTCCTTTAGTTTATTCGTATCCATCAGTTTAGCCAGAGGTACATCGTAAATTCTGGCTATATCGTACAGGGTATCTCCTGGCCTGACGGTATAGCAAAGCATATATTTGTAGTGGGTCAGGTCGCTGCCACTACTCCAGGATGTGCTGGCTTCTACCTGTTTTCCGGCCGCAACCCAGGTTAACACAAGAAAAAAGGTAACCACGCCAGCATATCTGGTTAGTTTACTGCCCATTGTGTCCTCCTTTCCGGCCACCTACTATTTTAAGCAGGCCGGGGAGGAATTATACACGGGCATCATCTTTTGACTTTTGAAAGTTTCAAAAGCTTAAGCCATGATTAACAGGGCATTGATCACTGCCGCAGCAATGGTGCTGCCCCCTCTGGTGCCGGTCATAGTGATGTAAGGAATATCCAAAGATATCAATTCTTCTTTGGATTCAGCCGCGCCCACGAAGCCGACGGGTGTTCCCACTACAAGGGCCGGTTTGGCCTGTCCGGTAGAGATCAACCGGCACAGGGTGAAAAGCGCCGTAGGAGCGTTGCCAATGGCAATGATACCTCCTTCTATTTTTTGGGCGCCCAGTTCCATGGCTACCATGGCCCGGGTAGTTCCCCTGGCCCGGGCGCGGGTAACCACCTCCGGATGGTTAATCAAACAATCTACTGCCACCCCTAGGGCTGCCAGGCGATCTTTAATCAAGCCGCTGCGAACCATGTTGACATCGGTGAGGATGGGTTTTCCCGCCCTGAGGGCACTTAAACCACTTTCCACAGCCCGGGGGTGAAAACGCATGAGTTGGGCGCAGGAAAGATCGCCGGTGGTGTGCACCACCCGCTTGACAATAGCCTTTTCCCCTGCTGGCAGCCTGGCCAGGTCGGGCAAATGATCCTCGATAATGCGCATACTCTGCTCCTCAATGGCCCTGGGGTTAGTAATTAATTGCATGCTGGTCACTTACCTCCCGGATCCGTTCTATGATTATTTCGGCCAGTTTGCGGTGGGCGCCGATATTGCCGGTCATAACAATATCCATGTGGGGATAACGGGCCTTCTCTCTGGCCAGAATTTCCGGTATGTCCTCTTTCATATGCACCCCCTGCGACAGGAACAGGGGTACAACCACAACTCTTTTCATTCCCCTGGCCGCCATGGTAGCCAGAGCTGCCGGTAAGTCCGGTTGGTTGAATTGCAGGGAGGCTTCCTCCACCAGATCATAGGAGCTTTCCTGGGCTACCAGCTCCTTTAAAAGATGCAGGGTAGCCTGGGCTTCCGGGAGGCGACTGCCGTGGACCAAAAGAATGATACCCGTCTTCATGCCTCATGAACATCCTTTCTTTTACGGATTTTCTCCAGGAGTTCTTCCCGAGTGGTTATTGCCCCGTCCTGCTCCCGGGGCCGGTTAATCACCACCACCGGCAGGGCCAGTTCCAGTGCCGCCGCTATCTTGGTATCTGTACCCCCCACGACCCCGCTGTTTTTGGTGACTACCACCTCGGCCCCATATTGTTTGAACAGGGCACGATTCAGTTCCAGGCTAAAGGGGCCCTGCATGGCTACAATATCGGCGGGGCTCAGTCCCAGCCGGCGGCAGCGCTGGATTACCGCAGGTTCGGGGAGTACCCGTACCACCAGGCGGCATCCATGCCGGCGGGCGGCAGTTAAAAAGATATCCAGGGTTTTGCTGCCCGTGGTAAGAAAAATTACTTTTCCCAAACGCGTGGCTTGTTGAGCTGCTTCCTCATAACCGGCGGTACAATGGATCAAGGGGTGCCGGGGCAAATTGGTTTCCCCCCGCTGGTAGCGCAGGTAAGGGATTTGTGTTTGGGCACAGGCCTGGCGGGCAATTTCAGAGACCCGCTGGGCGTAGGGGTGGGTGGCATCAACTAAAAGCTCAATGCGGCGTTTTTTGATCAGGGCAACCATTTCGTCCAGGGCCAGGGGGCCGGTAATGATCTCGGCGCCGTGCCGGGCCAGCAGCTCTCCGCCGTACGGCGTGGCTGCCGAGGCCAGCACAGTGTAACCGCTGGCTACCAGGTCCTGTACAATCAGGCGTCCGTCGGCGGTGCCGCTTAAGACCAGAATCATAAGGCATATCCCCTGGGTGTAACCAGAAAGTTGCCCATCCTTTGGGTCTGGTTGTTGCCAATGATCACAATGCTAAACATATCAAGGGGGTGGTCGAGCATATGTTCCAGATCCGTAATTACCACCTCTTCCCCGTCCCGGTAAGCTTTGCGAACAATCCCCACCGGTGTGCTGGCCTTTTTATGCTGGAGCAAGAGTTCTCTGGCCCGGCGGATTTGGGATGTTCTTTTGTGGCTGGCCGGGTTGTACAAAACCACCACAAAGTCCCCCTGGGCGGCCAGGGCCAGCCTTTTTTCAATTACTTCCCAGGGGGTCAGGAGGTCGCTTAAACTCATCACCACAAAGTCGTGCATCAATGGTGCGCCCAGAAGAGCTGCTGCAGCGGTAGCGGAGGTGATGCCGGGGATGATCTCAACCTCGACCTGGTCAAGCAGGTTTTCCCGGTGCAAGATTTCTAAAGCCAGTCCGGCCATACCGTAAACCCCAGGATCTCCGCTGGATACCAGGGCTACCTTCTGCCCTCCCCTGGCCCGCTGAATGGCCGCGCGGCAGCGCTCAACTTCCCGGGTCATACCCGTACTGATGATTTCTTTCCCTTCCACTATAGGGGCAATGAGTTCAATATAGGTTTTGTACCCGGCAATTACGTCGGCTTCCTGCAGGGCCTTCAATGCCCTTGGACTTAAATGTTCTATACTTCCCGGTCCCGTTCCCACCACCCATAGCTTTCCTCGGCTAAGGCTACCGTCACGCCCTCCCATGTGGTTTTGGGGAGAATCAGTTTGGCCTGGGGGGTAGCTGCCAGCAGGGCAACCGGTTCGCATACACCACCAACTCCTATTTTTCCCTGGACAAAGGATGAATGATGAAGGTTGGGTTTTTGAGCAAAAATGGAACGAATTTGTTCTCTCGTAAAACTGAACAGGGGGATACCCATCTCCCGGGCAACCAACTGCAAACCCCGTTCCTGTACCCGCAAGTCCACCGTCGCCAGTGCCCGCAGGCTGGCGGGGCTGCGCCGGGCAAGATCCAGGGCATGCAAAAGAGCTCGTCTGACCCTTTCCGGGGCTATTTCCTTGCGGCAGCCTATGCCGGCTACCAGGTTTCGTGGCCTCAGGAAAAGGGTCTTTTCATGGGGCAACAACATCACGCGGTTGGTGATTACCACCAGCCACCCTTGCGGCCGGGTGGCGGGCAAGTCTTCCCACGGGATTAACCGCAGGCTCGGGGTTTGGGTGAGAGGGAGGGGCCGTTCGCTGCAAAGGGTGACCATCTCACCGTTTACCAGGGCGGCATTCACCTGTTTTACGGCGGTGAATGGTTCCATGGTTAAGTTATATTTGCGGGCCAGGACGTCCACCGCGGGCAGGCCGTGTACATCGGTGGCGGTGGTGATCACCGGCACTGCCTGGAGAGCCCCGGCCAGATGTTGGGCCAGCTCATTGGCTCCTCCCAGATGACCGCTTAGAGTGCTGATTACGAACTGTCCCCTTTCATCCATGACCACTACAGCCGGATCGGAGCGCTTATCCCTGATCAGGGGAGCAAGCAATCTCACCACAATGCCCAGAGCCATGATAAAGACCAGTCCTTGGCACCGGTAGAATTCCTTCGCCACCACCCGGGACACCGGACCGGTAAAGGGTTCCCCCTCCCCCGGGAAACGGGCGGGCCTGAACATACGCACCTGGTGCCCCGCTTGCTGTAAATGCCGGGATACCTTTGCCGCCTGGTCGATACCGTTTTTGGTAATGGCGAATACGGCAATGTTCATGTCCTGCTACTCCGGTAACCATGGCAGAATTGGGGGTCATAGAGCTGCGACAACTGGTAGGGGGAGTTGAAAACATCTCCCACCAGCACCAGGGCGGTGCGGGTGATGCCTGCTTCCTTGACTTGATCAGCGATATCGGCCAGCGTACCCCGCAACAACCGTTCCTCGGGCCAGGAGGCTTTTTCCACTACCAGCGCCGGGGTTTGGGGGGTATAACCTCCGGCAAGCAGTTCTTCAACCACCTGATCCATCTGGTGTACGGAAAGAAAGATGCACATGGTGCTTTTGTGGCGGGCCAGTTCCTTTAGTTTTTCCCGCTCGGGTACCGGGGTGCGCCCTTCCAGCCGGGTAAGGATCACGGTCTGGGTTACCCCCGGCAGGGTCAGTTCGTGGGGGATGGCGGCCGCAGCAGCTAGAAAGGAGCTCACTCCCGGCACAACCTTAAAAGGTATGCCCAGGGCTGCTAGGGCATCCATTTGCTCCTGGATGGCCCCGTACAAAGCGGGGTCACCGGTATGTACCCGGGCTACAGTTAATTGCTCCTGGTGTGCCCGGCGCATCACGGCCAGCACCTCATCCCGGGTCATGGTGGCGCTGTTGTATATCTCTACTCCGGGGCGGCAATATTCCAGTATTTTCGGATTTACCAGGGAGCCGGCATAAATGACTACATCGGCCTCCTGCAGCAACTTTGCTCCCTTAACGGTAATCAATTCGGGATCTCCCGGTCCGGCACCAATAAAGTAAATCACTTTTGCGTCCCCCTTGTTAACGGCCTCCCTTGTGGATGACCAGGATCGACATGTAATCAAGCTTCTTGCCGGCCAGATCGGTGACCTTCCGGCTTACCATTTGATCGGGGTAACCGCAGCGGCTCACCAGGGCGGCTCGTTCGGTTAAACCCTTATCCCGTAAGAGTTCCAACACCCGATCGAAATAACGGTTTACCTTCATGAGTACCACGTTGTCAAAGTTGTCCAACACCTCTTCCAGGCGCTTTAGGTTATAGGCCGCTGGTATTACGGCTAGGTTCTCTTCCCCTGTGGCCAGTGGTTCTTCCAGCGCGGCCGCACAGGCGCTCATGGCGGTGATCCCCGGAATGGTTTCCACGGGCAGGTCGGGATAATTTTTTTGCAGGTAAGCCCGTACGTAGCCATAGGTACTGTAAAACATCGGGTCACCGATGGTGACAAAGGCTACCTTCTGCCCCTCCCGTACCAGCTGGGCCACCATTTCACCGGCCATGGCCCAGTGCTCTTCGAGTATTTGGCGATCCCGGGACATGGGAAAGGATAACTCCATGGTTGTAAACTGGCGCTTGATAACCTTGTTGATGATAGACAGGGCCAGGCTTTCCCGGTCGGAGGCCGATTTGGGTACACACACTACATCCACTTCTTGTAAAACACGGTAGGCCTTCAGGGTGAGCAGCTCCGGATCCCCGGGACCAACGCCGATGCCGTAAAACTTACCCAACACCCTCACCCCCCTCCTTTTGGGCAGTGATGATCCACACAGGGTTTAAAGCATGCATCAGATGATAATGGCCCCGGGATACCGTGCGGGTTACGGAAACCTGCACCACCTCTTTTTCCCAGGGAGGGCCTAGCAAAGTGAGGGCCCGGGTTAGTGTTTCCAGGGTCAGGGCGTTGATGACCAGTCTTGCCCCCGGAGCAAGCCTTTCCGCCAGCAACTGGACTATCTCCCCTAACTGGCCGCCCGAGCCGCCGATAAATACCCGGTGGGGGGGCGGGAGCTGGAGCAGTGCCTCAGGGGCACGGCCTTCCACCACCTGGATGTTCTTCTGGGCAAAGCGACGCATGTTTTCCCGGATCAGCTCCAGTGCCGCGGGCTTTTGCTCTACGGCATAAACGATGCCGTCACCGATTAGCCGGGCTGCTTCGATGGCAATGGAGCCGGTGCCACTGCCAATATCCCACACCACCTGGCCCGGTCCCAGCCGGGCCTTGGCCAGGGTGACGGCGCGAATTTCTTCCTTGGTCATGGGGATACTCCCCCGGATAAACAGGTCATCGGGAATCCCCGGAGTCACATAGGGCCAAGCTTTTTTCATCAATGATCACCATAACGCAATTATTTTGCCCGGAAAAGTCCCGGCGGGCCAGTTCACCGGGTGTGGTTTCCAGGATTTCCTCCTCTGGATAACCCAGGTTACAACAACAAAAAACTTTTCGATCAGCTATTTCCGCCTTCACGAGCAGGCTGGCGATGTGGTTGGGTGGAGCTCCCGGGCCGGTGAGGAGGGCTATCTTCCCCTGGTAGCGCACCAGATTAACCAGGTCCTCGACGGGCCTTCCGTGAGCACTCAAGATCAGCGCATCATGCCAGGGCATGGCCAGGCGGGCAAAGGCCAGTTGCACCGAACTGATTCCGGGGATGACCTCCAATTCCTCCGGGGTGAAATATTGGCGCAGGTAATTCAAAATTCCATACAGTCCAGGATCACCTGAAGCTAAAACGGCTACCTTTTCCTCCCGGTGTGAGCGGATGAAATCCACCATGGCCGCAAGATTATTTTTAATTACAAAAGTTTTCTGTTCCTCCCGGGCCAGATAGGACAGGTGGCGCTGGCCGCCTACCAGTACCCGGGCGCTGGCCAAAGCTCTTTGAGCGGCAGGGGTGAGATAATCCAGGTTGCCCGGTCCTACGCCAATTACCTTAATTCGCGGCATCCCAGCGCCCTCCCGATTTCCCGTGCCTGACGGTCCCAACCGAGGATTTTGCCATCCAGGGTCAAAAAGACTGTTCCCACCTTTAAACGGTGGTGGACGTACTCCATGGCCCGCTGGCTGGCCCGGCAGGCCAGTTGGTGGTAAACAGACAGGAAATTGTGTTCCGTCAGCAACTCTACCACACTTTCAATGGTGCTGGCTTCCATAATGCGTGCGATGAGGCCCCTGTCTGCACCCATCAGGGCGGCGTGACTGGCCAGGGTTTCCCGCCGGGCGTCGGCAACCCGGCTGTGGGTATGAAAAATGCCGGCAGCCACCTTTAAAAGCTTTCCGTGGTGCCCCCAGAGCAAAACGCCGGAAAAGCCTTTTTCCACACAGTTTTCCAGCATAAAACCTACGAAATTGCTCATTTCCACCACAGCTTCGGCCGGGAATCCGTATCTATCCACCGCTGTCTGGATTCCCAATCGTCCCGGGGTAAGAACCACCTGATCAAAGCCTGCTGCCCTGGCCATATCCAGAAGGGGCAGCAGGGAATCCTTAAACGCTTCCTCGGACATGGGCCGGACTATGCCTGTGGTTCCCAGTATGGATATCCCCCCCACAATTCCCAGACGGGGGTTCAGGGTGCGCCTGGCTACCAATTCCCCCCCGGGTACGCTGATCATTAGTTCCACTCCCCATCCGGGAGGGAGAACGCCGGCCACAGCCTCCTTAATCATTTGCCGGGGAACGGGGTTAATGGCCGGTTCGCCTACGGCCACCGCCAGCCCCGGTTTGGTTACCCGCCCTACTCCAGGCCCCCCGTACAGGCGAATTCCCTCTGGGGCGGGGCGGGCTTCGACCACAACGGGCAGACCATGAGTAACGTCGGGATCATCCCCTCCGTCTTTAATCACCACTGCCCTGGTACCGCCAGGTATTGCCTCTACCTGGTGAATGGGCACCGTTAAGGGCTGGCCCATGGGGTTGACCAAAGTAACCTGATCAGGTTTTATACCGTGAAAAAGCAACTCCGTGGCAGCCCGGGCAGCCGCAGCGGCACAGGCTCCTGTCGTAATCCCGTTTCGTAAAGGCTTAGCCACCTTGTTTCCCCCTGAAAAAAACACGCCCGGCAAAAGTAGGGGCGTGTGGAGAGTCTTTACGCCTGCTATCTTTCGCGCGAAGATAGAAAGGCCTGCCACTGGCTTTTTGCCCTTTGGTAAAGGACATGTTCCAGTGAAAGGGGCAGGCAGGTCTCCTGGCTTCCGGATCTTTGGATGCCCGCGCCTTCCCGGTCCAGCACTCACCAGTGACATCGTTAAACCGTGTCGTTATGAACAAGCGTCCCATTGGATGTAGCAGCTCATCAGTGAGTGCTAGGCCAGTGGCACCTTGCGGGTTCCTCCCCGGTTACAGTGGCGGGACCGCGCCGGCTTAAGCAGGTCCACCTGCTCCCCGGTCTTCCCTATTATCCCCCGTTGGGGACCTGCCCCGCACATATTTAGTTTTTAACCTTCCCGGAGCCTTTCCCTGCGCTGGACCATGCGAATGTCATCTTCAACCGGTAACCGGTAAGGCCAGCACATCTGGCAAATGCGGGAAGTGGTTCTTTCTCCCAAATACTCGCCTAAATCTTCCAGGCTGATGTTGGTGGTAATGATTACGGGGAGACGATGGTTGACGCGGTAATTTAAGATCGAATAAAGTTTATTTTTGGTCCATTCGGTATAATTATGGGCTCCCAGATCGTCTAAAAACAAAAGGGGCACTTCCCTTGCCGCATCCAGGAGATCCTTTTCCGAATAATCTGCACCCTGGCGGTTCTGGTCATAAGTTGAACGCAGGCGATCTAGCAAGTCCGGTACAACCACAAACAATAACAGCACTTCGGTTTCCAACAGGGCGTTGGCTATGCAGGCGGCCAGGAATGTTTTTCCACTGCCCACGGGGCCGGTAATCAACAGACCATCGATATGCCGGTCGTTCTTAAAATTACGAACGAAGTCTTGCGCCGCCTGAAAGGTGCGCCGGGCCGATTCGTAATAAGTGATTTTGCGTTCCGGATCTACCCGCAATCGCGAATAATACTTAAAGTTAAATTTGTCAAAGGTGTGGTTACGTAAACCTTCCGGTAACCCTGCTTCTTTAAAACGGTTAACCAGGGCCCTCTGCTTGTTACACGGGCAGGGAACGGCCACGTTGTTTTTGATCACCACACCCCGATCCTCACATACAGGACAGGCCTTCACTGGCCGGCATCCTTTCTAATTAACTGAGGTATAGCGTTTTCAAAAGTGCTTTCTTCCGTTCATCCACCTTTGAGGGGGGCTGTTTACCTGAACGCCGTTTCTTAAATTGTGCGTCATAGGCGTTTATTTCCTCAACGGTACGCAGGTTGTTCTTCTTCCATTCCAGAATAATACTATCAATATACTTGAAATTATGCTTGCCCATCAGGACGGCCCGGCGTAAAGCTTCCAAGACCAGCGTGGGATCCAGTTCCTCGGTCCACTGGCGGATCTGTTCGACCTCCATGGGGGAAACAGGCCGACCGAATTCCTGTTCAAAGGCCCGGATGAGCAGGGCAAATTCTTGCGCCTTTGTCTCTAAAGGCCTTTTTTCCAGCAGGCTGCGGGTACGTTCAATTTCCTTGACCCTGATGCTGGCCCAGATCTCCGAGAGCTTTTCTAACAGCGGTTCAAAGTCATATCCACTGAGGATCTGATCTTTACTTTCGTCATAATACTGCGTTACGGCCAGCACTTCCTTTTCTATTAACCTGTTCAGGTTTTGTTGCACCCGGGTTACATCCTGGGCCGTGCATGCCGCCAGGGTGGAGGCGGAAGGAAACAGGTTCTTTTCCTCTACCTGCAACCGGAGAAGCTGAATGAGAAGAATCATTTCTTCGTCGTTTATATCAAGGTGACGGTACAACCGGAGTAAAAGATTCGGGATGGCGGTAGTGCCCTGGAGCAACAGGTCGGCACCAAAGGCAGCGGTAATGTTTCCCTCCCTGTATCTTTTCACCGTTCTGCCATTCATCATGCTCTTCCTCCCCCGCTTAGTGAATATTTTATGGTAAGGGAGGAAGTTTGTCCAGGCAAAAAAAACCGTTAGAGGGGGCAAGGTTGACGAGAAATAAATGTATACACCGCGAGCCCCATTTCTTCTAACATTAATACCGCCTGGTCTGTATACGCTCCCAGATCAGAAAGCCGGTGGGCATCGGAGCCCACGGTGAATATTTTAACGCCACATTCCCGGGCCTGTAAGAGGATTTCCCGGCTGGGATGAAATTCGGTCAGTCCCCGCCGCAGGCTGGAGGTATTTACTTCCAGACCCATATTTCGCCGTGCCATTTCCTTAAGAATCGGTTCGACCATTCCTTTATGGGCATTTCCCAGGGTTGTACCCAGGAGGCGTTCTCCGTGGCGTCGATAAAGATCCAGGTGACCGATACAGTCAAAGAGGTTGCTTTCCACGGCTTCCTTTAAGACTTGAAAATATTCACCGCACGCCTCTTCCGCAGTATGGGAGGAGAAGTAGATCCGGCTTTCCTCCCAGGATGATATGGATTGGTGTTCAAGGCAATGGATGGAACCCAGTACATAATCAAAGGGATAATTATTTAAGATTTTTTCAATGGTTTTCTCACAGCCCCGTTCATAGCCAACTTCTAGACCAGCTTTTATTTTCAGTTTCCGGTTATGCAGTTGGCTACGGGCTTCCTCGATGTCCTGGAAATAATGATCAAGCCAGCCTAAATCCTCCATGGGGTGAAGCTTTCCTTTCACCCGCACGAACCAGTCCAACCGGCGCCGTACCGGGTCCACTTCCAGGTGGGGGGTGAAACAAATCTCCCTCAACCCCAGTTTAAGGGCCTGCTGGCAGTACTCCAGGATGCTATAATCTTCGGCGTCTATGGAATAGCCGGGGTGGATATGGTAGTCCAGAAGGAGTTTCATTAAATGATCTCCGCTCCCAGAACCGTTTCCATTTGTTTTAGCGCCCACCGGTGAGCTTCCTCATCGAAGCTGGCCACCCCTTTGGTATATACCACTGTCCGGTAATCCCGGTTGCGCAGTTCTTCCACCGTATACAGGACGCAGATATTGGTACAAACCCCCACGACGTGGACTACAGCCGGATTGAGATCTTCCAGGATTTTGTTTAAATTAGTACGGAAAAAGCCGCTGAAACGGGTTTTAGGCACCTTGATGGCAAAGGGGTATTCCTCCACCATTGAAGCAAGCTCATCGATGAGCCCTGCTCCCGGGGTGCCGTAAACGCAGTGGACGGGGAAACGGGAGAATTCCGGATCTTCGGGGTCATGGGCATCCATGACAAAGATTACCGGCTCCTTTTGGGCCATAAATTCTTTTACCTTTTCCGCTACAAAGGGTACAATCCCCCTGCCTTTTTCGCCACAGTTCAGGGCGCCGTCTGTGTCGATGAAATCCTTGAGCATGTCTATGACTATTAAAACGTTGCGGGACATAGGATCACTCCTTTTTTCAAAAGACCATAGCGATCATTCTTTTTAGCCAACCCGCAAAACTAATAATATTTTAGCACATCTTACTGAACACCGGGGTAACTTTTTTAAGCAACTTGGACGGCTGTGCCACTGGCGGTGACCATGAGCATGCCTTCCCGGATTACTTCATAATCGAGGTCAATACCGACCACCGCGTTGGCCCCTAAACGGCGGGCCTGGGTGGCCATTTCCTCCAGGGCAATCTGGCGGGCCTGGGAGAGTTTGGCCTCATAAGCGCCGGAACGCCCGCCCACAATATCGGTAATGGCAGCAAACAAATCCCGCACTATGTTGGCACCCATGATTGCCTCTCCAGTTACGATGCCCAGGTAAGCTAAAATTTTTTTCCCTTCCACGTTTGGAGTGGTTGTTAAAATCATATGGCAGACCTCCTCATTAAAGAGCATACAAATAAAGCAACGCCCGTGTCAAATTGATTTTTTTATACATTAATATTCTCTGTAAGATACTCTTTATCCTTTCTCCAACTGGAAAGTGCACGCCATATATCAATTTTAAGGAAAATTGACGGGTAATTCTGGATTCTGGACTAACTATTGCCCTTAAAGGGCTGATTATGTTATTTTAATTTTTGCCAGGGCCTGTTATTGCGGCCAGGTGTGTTTTTTACAGCATGCAATCTTGTGGAACTGGAAAAAATAGAACGTGTACATCCTGAAAAAGGAGTGATCAAAGTGACGGTAAGATTGGGTATTAACGGTTTTGGGCGTATCGGGCGTAATGTTTTCCGGGCTGCTCTGAACCATCCGGAGCTGGAAGTCGTAGCGGTTAATGACCTTACCGACGCCGGTACACTGGCCCATTTGCTTAAATACGATTCCGTGCATGGGATCTGCCGGGGCGAGGTAGAAGCAGTTGGCGACAGTTTTATGGTTAATGGTAAGAAAGTAAAAGTGCTGGCGGAGAAGGATCCCGGTAAACTGCCCTGGGGAGAACTGGGGGTGGATATTGTGGTGGAATCCACCGGTCGTTTTACCGCCCGGGAAGATGCCGCCAAACACCTGGAAGGTGGAGCGAAAAAGGTGTTGATCAGCGCTCCCGCCAAAAATGAAGATATTACCATTGTCATGGGTGTAAACGAGGATAAATATGATCCCGCCCAGCATCATGTGATTTCTTGTGCTTCCTGCACCACCAACTGCCTGGCTCCCGTAGTCAAGGTACTGCACAAGCGGTTTGGTATTGTCCGCGGTTTGATGACCACCGTTCATTCCTATACCAACGACCAGCAGATCCTGGATTTGCCCCATAAGGACCTGCGTCGTGCCCGGGCAGCGGCCCTGTCCATCATTCCTACCACCACTGGTGCCGCCAAAGCAGTAGCGCTGGTTTTACCCGAATTGAAGGGCAAGCTTAACGGCATGGCCATGCGTGTGCCAACGCCCAACGTTTCCGTGGTGGATCTGGTGGCCGAGCTGGCCCGGCCTGCGAGCAAGGAAGAAATCAATGCCGTCTTAAAGGAAGCAGCCCAGGGCGAACTTAAAGGAATCATGGACTATTGCGAAGTGCCCCTGGTTTCCCGGGATTTCAATGGCAACCCCCATTCGTCAATTGTGGACGCCCTCTCTACCATGGTCATTGATGGTGTTCTGGTTAAAGTGGTGGCCTGGTATGATAACGAGTGGGGCTATTCCAACCGGGTGGTTGATATTGCTCTCTATTTATCCCGGCAGGGTTTGTAAGTTAGTATTTTCCCCTGGAACGACAGGCTTTTCCGGTGAAACAATAAAAACCCCCGCTCATTACGCGGGGGTTCAGTTTTCACTTATTCCACTTTGGGCCGCGGAAAAAGACCGGACCGTTCCACGATTTCCGGCACCACTTCTTCCCAGGCAATGGCCATGATGTGTACGCCGTGTACGCCGGGAATGTTGCGAATATGCTTGATTTGCTCGATGCAGATCTCAATTCCTTCTCGCTTGGGATCCTCCGCTTTTTTCAGCCTTTCCACGATATCATCGGGTACAATCATACCCGAGACGCTGGTTTGCAGGTATTTTGCTGCCCGCCAGCTTTTCAGTGGGGTGACCCCGGCAAGGATGTGTACCCGTTCGTGAATGCCCCTCTCCCGGACCATTTCCATGAAGCGCTCAAAACGCTCCATATCAAAAATACATTGGGTCTGGATAAATTCCGCCCCGGCCTCCACTTTTTTCTCCAGCC
This sequence comes from Desulfofundulus luciae, assembly GCF_030813795.1. Lineage (NCBI taxonomy): Bacteria > Bacillati > Bacillota > Clostridia > Eubacteriales > Peptococcaceae > Desulfofundulus > Desulfofundulus luciae. The sequence goes on from NZ_JAUSUX010000027.1 coordinate 17,977, forward strand.
GGGCCACCCGGAACTCAAAGGGATCCGCAAAGGGGTTGGCCACCGCTCCTATGAAGAAGCGGGGTTCATGTTCTTTGATGGGTTCGCCGGAGAAGAACAGCTTTTCATCCCGCATGCGGCGCATCAAATAGATTAGTTGTATGGAGTCAATATCGTAGACGTTTTTAGCCGAGGGCTCGTTACCAAACTTCTGATGGTCGCCCGACAGGCAGAGCAGGTTCCGGACCCCCAGGCTGTAGGCACCTAGCAGATCGCTTTGGATGGCAATGCGGTTTCTGTCCCGGCAGGTCATTTGCACAATTGGTTCCAGGCCGCAATCAAGGATATGCACGGCAGAAGCAATGCTGGAGAGCCGTACGATAGCCGTCTGGCAATCGGTAATATTGGTTGCATCCACGTAGTCCTTCAACATGTGGGCATGGTGGCGGATACCATGGGCGGAGGCATGCTTGGGCGGCCCGATTTCCGCAGTCACCGCAAAGTGGCCGCTGTCAAGGAGCTTCTGCAGTTTGCTTTCTGTTTTCACCCGATCATCACATCCTCCCTGATGGCTTTACGCGGCCCTCCGTCACGGGACTTGGACCAATCCTTGGGCGGCTGAATTTCAAGCAATTTATCCAGCTTGCCCAGAGCTTTCATGCGGTCGTAGATCAGTTGCCAGGCACAGTCCACATCCTTGCTGATCTCGCACTTGCCGTACTGGGAACCGCCACAGGGACCGTTTAAAATGCTCTTGGAGCAGCGGATAATGGGGCAGATACCGCCGGTGCGGTGGAGGATGCAGTCGCCGCAAAGACCGCATCTCTCTTCCCACACGCCGTGGGCCGTGGAACCACCCACAAACATGGTGTTCTGGGCAGGTACCACCCACTTGTCATGAAACCGCTCGGCGATGTACTGTACGCCCACTCCACAGGCAAGGGAAACTACGGCATCGACGTTTTTAACCAGATTCTCCAGGGCCTCAATGTATTCCGGGTCGCACTGCCTGGTGGCGGTATAGGTAACTGTTTCCAGGGGGTTGCCCTGTAACCGGCGCATGATGCGCAGGGATGAAGCTAAAACTTCGGTTTCTTTCTCGCCTCCCGACAGGCAGACGGTAACACAACCGGCACAGCCAACCAGGAGGACCTTTTTGCAGTCAGCAATCATTGCGGCAATATCTTTAATTGGCTTTTGTTGTGCTATGATCATGCCACGTCACCTTCTTTCTCCGTAGTCCCAGCACTTTGTTTATTAAGGGGATTGGGGCCCAGGCGGCGGATACGTTCGGTCATCTCGTTGGCTATTTCCGCAAAACGGGGTCCCATGGCCGCCGAAAGGTTGTACATTTCCAGGCGTTCGCCACCCACTCCAATTTCATCGAGCAGTTTTTTAACCGCATTTACCCGTTTCCTGGCGCGATAGTTTCCTTTTTGGAAGTGACAGTCGCCTTCCATGCAGCCGGCAACAAACACGCCGTCGGCACCATCTTCAAAGGCCTGCAGGAGCACCCGGTGATCGATAGTGCCTGAGCAGGGCATTTCGACAATGCGAATGTTTGGAGAATACTGGAGCCTCATCGAACCTGCCAGGTCCGCTGCGGAGTAGGCTCAGTAGTGGCAGCAAAATGCTACGATTTTAGGCTCAAATTCCCCCACTGGTTACACCTCCCTGAATAAAGCTTTGCTCATGGACATTTGCATATGGTCTTTATAACCCTGGAGGGTGATGGCCTTGTTGGGACATTCTCCGGCGCAGGTGCCGCAGCCCTGGCAAAGTAGTGGTTCAATTTCAGCAGCGTAATTTCTAATTTTAGGCGCATTGTAGGGACAGAGCCTGACACATGTGAGGCAGGCGGCACATTTATCTTGCTGCACCACTGCTACCACACCGTGGGATTCCAGATGATCCTTGCTGAGAATGGTAGATGCCCTGCCCGCTGCCGCTTTGGCCTGGGCAATGTTTTCCTCCAGGTTTTTCGGTCCATGGGCCAAACCGGCCATGAAAATACCCTCGGAAGTGAAGTCCACCGGCCGTAACTTCATGTGGGCTTCCAGGAAGAAGCCGTCTTCGTTCAAAGGCACCTTAAAGAGGTGGCCTAGTTGGCGGTTGCTTTCAGGAGCCACGATGGCCGCCGCCAGTCCGATTACATCGGCCTCAATGACTACCGGTACACCCAGGACGTGGTCGGTTACGGTAACCTTTAGCGAGCCGTCTTCCTTTTCAACCAGCGGCTTGTTTTCAGGATTGTAACGGATGAATAACACGCCCTTGCGGCGGGCTTCCTGATAATAGTCCTCCAGGAAACCATAGGTACGAATGTCCCGGTAGAGCACGAATACGTTGGTTGAGGGATTCTTTTCTTTGAGTTTTAAGGCAAGCTTGACGGACTTGCCGCAGCATACCCGGCTGCAGTAGGGGCGCTCAGGTTCCCGGGAGCCGACGCACTGGATGAGCACAAATGTCTTGGCGTTCTCAATGCGCGGGTCTCCCGCTGCCAGGGCTTCTTCCAGCTCCAACTGGGTAAATACCCGGTCACTTTCGCCATAAAGATATTCCGTGGGTTTATATTCCTCACCGCCTGTGGCGATAACAGCCACGCCATGCTGCAGTTCCTTGCCGTTTGTCAGGGTAGTGACAAAATTACCCACATAACCGGCCACGGCTTGAACTTCTGTGCCTGCGTGAACCTCAATATTGGGGTGGGACATTACTTTGGCCACAAGATCATTTAGGAAGGGCTGTACTTCCTCACCCTTTAACCCGTGCCTGATGCGCCGGGCCATTCCGCCCAGTTGCTGCTCCTTTTCCACCAGGTGTACCCGGTAACCTAAATCGGCCAGTGAAAGGGCGCTGGTCATGCCCGATACGCCGCCGCCAATGACCAGGGCGGCTTTGGTTACACCGGCTGCGATTTGGGGGATCGGTTCCAGCAGGGCAGCTTTAGCCACCACCATTTTTACCAGGTCCCTGGCTTTTTCCGTGGCCTTTACCGGTTCATGCATGTGTACCCAGGAGCACTGGTCGCGGATATTGGCCATTTCAAACAGTGCCCGGTTTAATCCGGCTTCCCGGACAGTTTCCTGGAAGAGGGGTTTGTGGGTTCGCGGACTGCACGAGGCAACCACCACCCTGTTCAGGCCGTATTCTTCAATGATTTGTTTCATGGCCGCCTGGCTATCCTGGGAGCACGCGTAGAGATATTCGCCGGCATAAACCACGTTGGGCAAATTCCTGGCCATTTCCACCACTTCGGGCACATTGACCACACTGCCAATGTTCACACCGCAGTGACAGACAAACACGCCAATACGCGGTGGCTGGCCACTGACGTCTTTCTCCGGCGGGAATTCCTTTTCCTTCACCAAGGTACCCCGGGCTTCCGCCAGGAGGCTGGCCGAAGCGCCGGCGGCAGCACTGGCCTGCATGACCGTTTCAGGGATGTCTTTGGGTGCGCTGAAAGCGCCGGCTACGAAAATGCCCGGTTTATTTGTCCCTACACCGGTAAAGGAAGCGGGCTCCACAAATCCGTACTTGTTCAGTGTAAGTCCCAGCTTCCGGCACAGTTCCATAATACCCGGGGAGGGTTCAAGGCCAACGGACAGAACGACCAGATCAAACTCTTCTTCACTGATAGCACCATCTTCATTAGCATAGCGGATGCGTAGATTTTTACTTTCGTCTTCCACTTCCGAAATTTCATAAACCCGTGAACGGATAAACCTGACTCCTTGTTCGTCCTTGGCCCGGTTGTAATACTTCTCAAAACCCTTGCCGTAGGTGCGCATGTCCATGTAAAAAATGGTGGTCTCCAGGGGCTCTTTGCTATGTTCCTTAGCAATAACCGCTTCCTTGATGGCATACATGCAGCACACCGAGGAGCAATAACCGTGGTCTATCCGGCAGTTGCGGGAACCCACGCACTGAATCCAGGCAATGCGCCGGGGTTCTTTTTTATCGTAGGGTCTGACCAGATGTCCCTGGAAGGGACCGGAAGCGCTTAGAATGCGTTCGAATTCCAAACTGGTCAAAACATTGGGATATTTACCGTAACCATAATAGGTTAGTTGGGAGGGGTCAAACTTCTGAAATCCCGGGCAGAGAACCACCGCCCCCACATTCAGCTCAATGGTTTCCTCTTCCATGGAATGGTCGATGGCGCCGGCCTGGCAGGCTTCCTCGCAGGCACCGCACTCAATGCAGTTTTCCTTATCTATGACATAGGCGTTGGGAAAAGCCTGGGCGTAGGGTTTATAAATGGCCTTGCGCTCCCCGATCCCCTGGTCGAACTCCGAAGGGACATCAATGGGGCAGGCCTCGGCGCATTCGCCACATCCCTTACATTTATCCACACCGACGTAGCGGGGGCGTTGACGGATGATTACGGTAAAATTCCCCGGCTCGCCCTGCACGTCCACCACATCGGCGCAGGTGTAGGTTTTGATATTCAAGTGACGGCCGCATTCCACCAGTTTGGGGGAAAGGATGCACATGGAACAGTCGTTGGTGGGAAAGGTCTTATCCAGCATGGGCATGGTGCCGCCAATGGCCGGAGAACTTTCCACCAGGTAGACCAAGTAGCCCGATTCGGCAAGATCCAGGGAGGCCTGGATGCCGGCGATACCCGCTCCCACCACCAGTACCGACCCTACTTTGTTAGCGCTCATTAAACATCACATCCGTCCTTTCGAAGATGAAGGTGGTAATACCCACCCCTGCAGGCCGTTCCAGGGGTTAACTTTGCCGGGAGCAGAAGTGGGTGTCTAAGCTTTGGTTTTTTTCTCGGGTAGAATCAGGGCTCTTTCAACAATGCTGCAGATATGTTCCATTTTCATGCCCAGCTTGTAATGCTTGTTGAGGTCGTTGAACTGGTCCATGCAGTTGTGGCAGGGAATGGCCACAATTTTAGCCCCGGTGGCCAGAAGCTGGTCCACTTTGCGCTTGCCTTTGATTAAGCGCTGTTCGGTATATTCAGGCATGGCCAGGGCACCACCACCTGCACCGCAGCAGTAATTCCACCGGCCGTTGGGAAACATTTCCCGGAAATCCATTACTGCAGCCCTTAAGACCCGGCGCTGCGGTTCTACTACCCCTTCCTTGCGCACCAGGTTGCAGGGATCATGGAGAGTGACCGGTTCGGGGTTCTTGGTGGGGTCCAGCTTAATCCGACCTTGCTGGATCCATTCGTCCAAGACCTCCAGGATGCTGCGGATGGGGAACTGCGGTCCTTTCCAGAAAGTGCGGTAACCCCAGCGTACAGAACGGAACGCGTGGCCGCATTCAGTAACAACCAATTCCTTGGCCTTTAGCCGTACCACTTCCTGAAGCATTGATTCGGTGATTTTCCAGAAATCGTCGTCCTTACCACTGAAAAGAGCCAGGTTGGTAGCATCCCACTTTTGGGAACTCAGGGTGTAATTGGCCCCGGCGGTATAGAAAATCTTCAGGATGTTTTGCAATTCGTTGGGGTAATACTTTACCTCCCGGGCGTTAAAGCCAAAAAGGAAGTCGGCTCCCTCCACATCAATAGGAATGCGGTAATCGGGATCATCCAGCTCAGCCTGCAGTTCTTCCTGAAGCCACTCCAGTGTTTCCATGTATTCGTCAGGCTGTACATCCATCTGGTTGCCGGACCTGATGGTGTCGTCAACCACCTTTTGGAGGAAACCGGGTGAATCGGTGCGGAAGTTGCCGCGAATGGCCCTGGTAACGGCGGCAATATTTACACACATGGGACACTCCACGGTGCACCGTTCACACATGGTGCAGTACCAGATAAAGGGGTCTTTTAAAAGTTCTTCCCGCATGCCCAGGATAACTTTGCGCAGCATTTTGCGGGGATCGTTATCCGGGTGCAGGTCGGAGAAGACACAGCCGGCGGTACACATACCGCAGGCCAGACAGCTGGCAAAGTCTAAACTTTTCATCTTTTCCGCTAACTCATCCCGAAAAGTGGGATCCAGTTCTGCAGCCACGATGGCATTCATTTGGTAATCCTCCCCACTGGGCTTTTTGATTTTGACCATCCCACAGACGCAACCCTGCGGCCTTGCGCCGGTCTTACCTGTGGGCCGGCGCAAGCCGGGGGTTGTTTTTTCTTTCTAGTATTCGTTAGGTAACTGGTTAAGTTGTGCCCGGGTGAAGACCGGACCGTCTTTACAGACGTATTTATTACCCACGTTGCATCGACCGCACATGCCGATGCCGCACTTCATACGGTTTTCCAGGGACATGATGATCCGCTCTGGCGGAAAGCCCAATTCCTCCAGCACCGGCATGGTGAACTTAATCATCACCGGTGGGCCGCAAATTACCGCGTACGCATTTTCCGCGCTGGGAGCTACTTCTTTGGTTACTGCCGGTACAAAACCCACCCGGCCGCTCCATCCCTCTACCGGGCGGTCAATGGTGCAGACCAGATTAATGTCCGAACGCTTTTCCCATTCGGCCAGCTCGTCCTTGTAGAGCAAGAGGCCAGGATTGCGGGCGCCATAAATTACCGTCAGTTCTCCGTAGTCTCCCCTGTGGTCGGGATGGAGAATGTAGGTAATCAGCGATCTTAATGTGGTGAAGGCAAAGCCACCGCCGATGACTACCAAGTTTTTGCCCTTAAACTCCTCTATTGGATAGCTGTTGCCCAGCGGTCCCCGCACGCCCAAGATGGTGCCTTCAGGGAGCTGGTGGAGGGCTGTGGTCACTACGCCTACTTTGGCCACCGAGAACTTCAGGTACCCGGGTTCTGTGGGCGAAGAGGCAATGCCGAAGGGAGCCTCCCCTACACCGAATACGGCTACCTCAGCAAATTGTCCAGGTAAATATTGGAATGACTTCTCGTCACCTTCATTTAGGAACTCCAGGGTAAAGGTATGAATAAGCTTATCCTCGGTTTCTACAAAGTTTTTAACCAGCCGCATGGGAAGTGGAAGATAGGGGTTTTTCATTGCTTATCAGACCTCACTTCCGAACCCTGGATCTCCGCTAACACTTCCCGGATGTCCAGATTAACAGGGCAGTTTATAATGCACCTGCCGCAGCCCACACAAGCTATGGCGTTGAAATTGTCCACGAAGTACTTGAATTTATGCATGACCCGTTGCCGGAACCGTTCCTTACCCGTCGGGCGGGGGTTATGACCGGAACCGTGGAGGGTAAAGAGTGGGAACATGCAGGCGTCCCAATTGCGTATCCGGCAGCCTTCGTTTCCCGCAGCTTCGTCTACGATGTCAAAGCAGTGACACGTGGGACACGTGTAAGTGCAGGCGGCACACCCCAGGCACTTCTCATGGATCATGTCCCAGATGGGGTCGTAAAAGTTAACATCTAGCTTGGACTTTAACCCTTCCAAATTAACTTGGGAAGAGAGGGACGCCCCTTCTTTCACCACCCGGGCAGCTTCCTGTGCTTCCTGGTCGGCAGCGGGCAACTCCATTCCAGAAAGCAATTCTCGACCCCGCTCCGTTAGCACCTCCACCACGTATCGGTCACCGATGTCCACCAGCAGGAGGTCCAAGCCTTCGGTGGCAAAAGGACCTCCGCCCAGGGAAGTGCAAAAGCAGGTGGCTGCCGGTTGATTACACCCCAAGCCCACCAGTACGGTGTTGTTTCTTCTGGTCAGGTAGTAAGGATCCTGGTATTTGTCACTGCTAAAGACGCTGTCCAACAGGAGAAGACTTTTAGCGTCGCAGGGCCTTAAGCCGACGATAATTTTTTTGCTTTCATCAATTTGCTCTGTTAATTGCACGCCATCGTTTTCACAGCGATAGTAGAAGAGTTTTTCCGAGCGTGGAAAGAGAACCTCTTTGGGGGGGACCTTGGAGTTAGTATAATACAAGATTACCTGGTCACCGGAGTTAATTTGCTTGAAGCAGAAATAGTCACCCTCTTTTACCGGGACAAATACCTGATAAGCCTGCATTAACTTATTTAACCAGTTGATCAACTGGTCCTTATTTAAAAGCAACACCTCTTTCACTTCCCTCCTTGGCTAAAAATGATTGAGGGTCGATGAACTTACAGGCGCAGCCAGCGGGGCCCTTTCTTCCAGACTGACTCCGGCGGTATACCCAAACAACTCCTGCACATCCCTCACCATTTTGTGGGTTAAAGTTCGCAAATCAATGCCCATGGGGCAGGCCCGGTCGCAGGCACCACAGTCCACGCAGCGCCCGGCCAGGTGAAGTACCCGTACGGCTTGGAAAAAGACGTTATCCTGAACATTCAGGGATGACTTGCTAAGCCACTGGGGCATGGAGCAATCTGCAAAGCATTCTTCGCAGAAACACATGGGGCAGGCCTGCCGGCAGGCATAACAGCGAATACAACGCGACAATTCCTGGATAAGATAGGCACGTTTTTCCGCCGGTGCCTTGGCTTCAAAATTGGCCAAGTCGGCAAAACTGTCGGCTTCCTTCACCGGGACCGGCTCGCCCAGCATGATATCAAACAATACCGGGTTGGGGTGCTGGCAGGTTAAACAGGTATCGTGAAGCAGTTGTTCACAGGGAACGGTTTCGCTAAAGCCCTTTCCCATTAGTACGACTTGACCGTCTTTTACTTCTGCCTTTAACAATTCCCTTCCTGCCAGCAGACGGGTTACTTTCTTGCGATCAATCATACCCTGACATGGTATGCCAATAATCACCAGTTTTTCGCGGTTAATCTGGTTTTCTTTAATCAGTTCTATTATGGAGCGGCTGTCACAACCCTTGGCCACCACGGCCAGCTTTTCTGGCCTCTGGCGCAGGTAGGTAGCCAGGTTGTTTTCGCAACCGTAGCCCCAGACCAGCTTTTGTGCCTCCTCTGGCTGGCGAATAAAGCAGGGGGTGTTGCGCAAAGGAAGACTCCCTTTTGCAAAACCCACCACCAATTCTACTTCTTTATCCTGCAGAAGCTTTTGTGCTGTTTCTTGGATCGCCTTAGTTAATTCTCGCACTTTTATAACACCCCGCCTTCTTAACCCAACCTTTATCCGTTCGTCACATACAGTGGGTTTGGGCCCAATTCCCTTAATTGGTTGGTGAAATCGGTTACCGTCTCAGCAAATTTGGCTCCTTCCGAAGCGGAAACCCAGGTCAACCGGAACCGCTGTGGCTCAATTCCCAGTGTATCTAAAAGCCGCTGGGTAACCCTGGCGCGCCGTTCAGCATTATAATTGCCACTAACATAGTGGCAGTCTCCGGGATGTCACCCACCCACCAGCACGCCGTCAGAGCCGGCAAAGAGGGCTTTCAGTATGAACATGGGAGAAACCCTTCCAGAGCAGGGTACCCTGATGATCTTCACATTAGGGGGATACTGGAACCGCAGGGACCCGGCCAGGTCGGCACCTGCATAACTACACCAGTTGCAAAGGAAGGCAGTGATCTTTGGTTCAAATTTGGCCTGCATTACAGTTTTTCACTCCTTTCGCACCCTTGGGGAAAGCCGTTTGTCATCCAGCCAGAATCCTATTTACCACAGGCCCCACATCCGTTTTCGCCAGTCCGGTAACCTGTTCCCGATCGGCTCCCAGGCACAACGCCAGGACCTGCATGAAGTGAAGGACGGGAATTTGGAAATTAATTTTCTTACCGTTACGCAGGAATTCCTGGGCTGTATCAAACTGGATCAAGCAGGAACTGCAGCCGGTTACAATCAGGTCGGGATTAACCTCTTCTTTCATGGAGAGAAGCTTTTTCTGAACAAGATTGAAAGATTTTTCCATATCAGTGCTGCGCATGGCCCCCATACCACAACAGTCGATCAAGCGGGTATAGTGACCAACCGTAGCGCCCAGGGCCTCACACATTTCCTTCAGCACCTTGGGGTGGAAGGGATCCTCTTCCTTGTCGTAATAAACTTTGCTTGGCCAGAGGGTATGGCAACCGGGCTGAAGGGCCACTGTGAGGCCGTCGAGTCTATGTTTGAGGGCTTCCTTGATCCTCTCAGGTCCGAGCTCGTGGTAGAGATAGTAGTGGGCGAGCCTGACCTTGCTGGTCCCCTTGTATTCCCTGCCGATCTCCTTAAGAATCTCGTTGACACTAGCCTTTATTTCGGAGTTGGTATCCATCTTGTACTTTGATTCGGCCAGGCTACCGTAGCAGCTACCACATACGGTGACTATATCCAGGCCCTTTTCCTCGGCTATGGTATGGTTTCTAGCCCCTACGGCGCACCAACCCACCACGTCTACGGAGGGCATCGTCCCCCAACTGGGACAGCACGACTGTCCTTCAAGGTTGTCCAATTCAATCCCCAGTGCCGGAAACGCATACCGTACCGCCTGCTCAAGATCAGGTCTGTTAAAGGACGTGTTGCAGCCGACAAAAAAACCTACCTTCATTGGCTACACCTCGCAAGTTTCTGTTACATCTGACTCGTCCATGGGGATGATCCCCAGGTCGGCCAGGGCTGTTTGCCGTATAACCGCCTGCAGTTCTTTTAAAGCTTTCGGGTTCGCGACAGTGGAGTACGGCTTTTCCGGTAAACCGACTTTTGCTCGGGTGCTTCCGGCTCCCGCCAGATAAACGGCATGACCGGTGTCGTAAAGGGACTTAAGACCTTCAATAGAAAGGGTGGGCAGGGCAAATTCCCTTATGGCCACCCGCCGCATGGCTTGGATAATTTCGAAGGGGTTAACCTCCCGTGGACACACTTCGGTGCAGCGGTTACAGGACTGGCAGGCCCAAATGGATGAATCGTCCAACAGCGCATCACGCAATCCCAGGAGAATTGCTTGGATAACCCGCTTGTTAAAAAAGGAAAAACCAGCCAGCACCATGGGGCAGGCGGCGGCACACTTGGCGCACTGGATGCACTCCAGCAACTCTTCGCCGCCCAGCTCTTTTATCTCGTCAACTAGACCGGGATCACCTTCAGAGAGATTGATAACCCCCGTTGCTACTTGAACGTTGGACACTCGTACCACCCCCGAACTCAGCAGGCTAAAGCTTTAATCTGCGCGTGGATCTGGGCGTTGGTGAAGCCGTGCAAGGTGATGACTCCCGACGGGCAGGCCGCCGCGCATACGCCGCAGCCGGCACACAGGGCTTCGTCAATTCTGGACCGCAACCTTCCTCTATCTTCCACAAGCTTGATGGCCGAGTACGGACACAGTTGCACGCAAGTACCGCAGCCTGTGCACTTCCTCTGGTTCACTTCCGAAATCAGCGGCTCTACAACTACCTTGCCTAAGGTGAGGGGTACTGCGGCCGCCGAAGAAGCAGCCCGCGCTTGGGACACCGATTCGGGAATGTCTTTGGGTCCTTGCGCACAACCGGCGATGTAAATACCTTTCACCGGTGTTTCCACCGGATAGAGCTTGGTGTGCAACTCTTTCAAGAACCCTTCGCTGCCGCACGTGATACCCAGCTTCCGGCCAAGTTCTTCGAGGTCCGGAGCAGGCTCAATGGCCGTGGCCAGGACCACCAAATCGGCCTCCAATTCCACGGGCGCACCCAAGTCAACGTCGTAAGCACGCACCCTTAACCTGTCGCCTGGTAGCTCGTCTACCGCACCGACGCGGCCACGAAGCATCTTGATGCCGAGATCGCGGCAGTAGTTGTAGTACTCCTCGAAGTCTTTACCGCCGGTGCGCACATCAATAAAGAAGATGTAAATATTAGTATCGGGATACTTCTCTTTGATCAACCGGGCTTCCTTGAGCATGTACATGCAGCAGACTTTGGAGCAATAGGTATGGTACCTCTTATCCCGGCTGCCAACACAGGAGATAAAGGCGATGGTCTTGGGCTTTTCACCGTCCGACGGGCGGTGAAAATGACCTTCTGTGGGGCCGGTGGCCGATAGGATGCGCTCCAGTTGCATGGCCGTTATAACGTTGGGCGATTGCGGCGAATACTCTTTGAACGGCGCTTTGTCCATCACCTTATAACCGGTAGCCACGATGATGGTGCCCACGTTGAGCTCGATGACTTCGCCTTCCGGGTTATACTCTCTCGAACGGTCACACGCACCTGTTTTGCATGCTTTCTCACACGGTGCAAGGATGGGCTCGCCAGTCTTGGAGTGGATCCTCGGCTTGGTACCGATAGTACGCTTCGCGCAGCTAAGGCAGTGTTCGATATCCACAACCGCCCGTTTCGGTACCGCCTGCGGAAACTCAATGTAAATGGCCTTACGGTTATCCATGCCCTCGTTGAACTCGTTGGGCACCTTGGCCGGGCAAGCATTCACGCAGTCGCCGCACCCGGTACACTTATCCCAGTCAATGTATGTCTGTTTCTTTCTTACCTTCACTTTGAAGTTGCCGATGGAGCCCTCTACGGATTCCACTTCGGAGTAGGTCAGAAGTTCAATATTCGGATGGGTGCCCACCTGCACCATGATGGGGGTCAGGATACAGGCCGAACAGTCATTGGTGGGGAAAGTCTTATCGAGCTTGGCCATATTGCCACCAACGGATGGGCTTTTTTCCACCAGGTAAACCTTATAACCCATATTGGCCAGATCCAGGGCAGCAAACATACCGGAGACGCCACCGCCAATCACCAGCGACGCCGGCGCTACCTCCACAAACCTGTCCTCCAGGGGCTCCAGGAAAGCAGCCTTCGCTACGGCGCTGGCAACCAGTCTTTTTGCTTTTTCGGTTGCGCCCTCCTTGTCGTGCCAGTGCGGCCAGCTATCCTGGTCACGGATGTTTGCCATTTCCAGGAGGTACTTGTTCAGGCCCCCGTTTTCCAACGCCTTACGGAAGATAGGCTCGTGGGTGCGTGGAGTGCAGGCTGCCACCACCACCCGGTCAATGAGGCCGTTTCTAATATCCTGTTTAATTAATTCCTGGCCCGGATCCGAACACATGAAAAGATAGTTCCGGGCAAGTGCCACCCCGGGGAGCTTCTCGGCGTATTTTCTAACCTCTTCGACATTCACAGCGCCAGCAATATTCTCGCCACAATGGCAGATGTAGACGCCAATCCTCGGCACTATATCCCCTCCCGAAAGAGAACATTGATAAAGAGCAGGTTGCGATTTTTGCTTTACATTACCCTCAGGTCAGTGGCGTGTAGACATTGGGATAAGCCAGTACATAAAAGCGGTGTAGCCACTTTGTGAATTTGAATAATATATTCTTCCAAAGACCTTGCAAATCCTGCAATTGACCTTAAAAATTATTTTTTTCAAAACAAACCTAGGGGAAAACGGCCTGCGAACGACCGCTTTCCCCTTTTGAGGCGTGCCCTTACCGCTGTCTGAAGGTCTTTAAGAAGGAGTCGCAATAAATGTCCTTATTCAGGAGGATATTGGCGGCAGCTACACCATCCAGCAACTCGGGGTCCTCCAGGTCGGCTATGGCCGAATCCAGTCCTACAGCCATGCACATGATTAGGAAGGTCCGGTTGAGCAAGTGACGGTTGGTGCAGCGCTGAGAGGTGTTGCTCAGTCCCAGAGTGGTCCGGGGTGGCGGATCGGCCAGGGTCTTAATCTGGCGAATAGCTTCCAGTACCTCGGGTCCGTGATCCTGGGCAACGTTACAGGGCAGCATCAGGGGATCAATGTACAGGTCTTCCATGGGGATGCCGTGGGCGTCGGCATTAACCACAATTTCCATGGCCAGGGCTACCCGGTCGGCCGCACTCTTGGGTACACCCTTTTCATTCATGGCCAGACCGATGATGGCGGCATTATATTTTTTGGCCATGGGGAAATAAATATCCATCTTCCACTGGTCAGCACTGGTAGAGTTAATCATAGCCTTACCCTTGTGTACGGCCAAACCGGCCTCGATGGCTTCCGGGTTGGTCGAGTCAATACAGCATGGCAGGGGTACGGTTTCCTGGGCGACTTTCACCAGCCACTCCATTACCGCTGGCTGGTCCTTGGGGTCCACAGTGGGACCGGTGTTAATATCCAGGTAAGCGGCGCAGTTTTCATACTGACGTTTGGCCCAGTAGCGGATGGGTTCCGGGTCCTTGTTTAAAATGGCTTCCCGGATATCCTTAAACATACCGTTGATCCGCTCGCCAATGAGGATCATATTTTTGACACCTTCCTTTGATTTTTTTAATTAATAGGCATTGGACTGCATCAATTTGTCAATGTGGGCCCGGAATTGTTTGAGGGATTCGGGATGCCGCATGACAAACAGGGACCCGCCCGCCTGGGCAAAGGCCACGGCCGTGATTACTTCCCACAGTATGGCCCGGCGCTCCTGGCTTCCCCATTCCGGCGTCTCCTCCGTGGTGCTCTTCGCCTCCTTGGTTTTCCAAACTTCCTGGCCCAGCAGGCAGATGACCGGCATGGCCATCATTTTATCGCCCGTAAGGGCACCGATGCGGGTCCGTTCCATGATGGAATAGGCGTATTCAATACCGTAACCAAGGGCGCCCACCGAGGGGTCAATGACAATGCGGTTGGCGGCCAGGTTCATTTCCGTAATTAATATATTTAGCTGCTTTTCCAGGTTGATGTCCAAGGGGCTGGAAGCAATGATGTTGTGGCCATGCACCATGCAGGCGGCGGTAATGGTTTTGTAGTTTTCCTGCGTGGCACAACCCAGCAGGAAGTTCCGGCCGGACAGGGCCTCGGCCACTTTTTCCAGCACCTGGGCGTCTTTTTCTTCCACACCGCAGCCAAGGATGATTAAAGGCACATTTACGGCATCGGCCACCGCCTTGGCTACCTGGGCGCATTCCTCCGGGTTTGTGTTTTTATTGTCCGGGTGGGCACTGACCAGGGTCAGGCAGACCAGGTCCGCCCCGTATTCCACGCACTTTTTCGCCCAGGCCACGGGGTCGTTTAATACACCGGCGTAGGCGCTGGTCAGAATTTCCGGCCAGTTGGTGGGTTCCATGTCCCAGACTTCCAGGGCTACTGCAGGCCGGTTGGGCATTTCTCCTTCGAAGTGCAGGAAGGGCAGGGTACTCTCGCCCCCGATTTTAACTATGTTCGACTCGGTTCCCAGGACCACTTCTGCAACCTTGTTGGTCCACCTTTCTTTGGCTATAGTAACGGCCATGATAAACGCTCCTTTCTCTTTAGATAAGTGGGTGCAGGTAGCTAGAGGATGGCTGTTTTACGCATTATCTCCGTAACGGCAGCTACTACCGGAGATTCGTCGGGTAGCTCAACCAAAGGCTTGCCTTGCAGGTCATACTGGAAAACCTGCTCATCCTGCGGTATGGCTCCAATTAACTCCAGGCCGGTTTGCTGGATTTCGTTTTGCAGGGCTTCCACTGAGCCATCGGCAACTTTTGTTACCACCAGGTACATTTTTTTGATCTCCAGGGCCAGGGATTCTACCAGTTTTTTTACCCGGCCGGCCGAGCGGATACCCCGCGCGCTGGCGTCGCTGGTCACAAAGAGAATGTCCACATTCTGCGTGGTACGCCGGCTCAAATGTTCCAGACCCGCTTCGTTATCCATAACTACAAACGGGTAATTGTTGCTCAGTTCCTGCATAAAGCCCCGTACCAGATTGTTAACATAGCAATAACAACCCGGCCCTTCGGGACCTCCCATTACCAGGAGATCCACTTCCTCTCCTTCGGCTAAAGATTGGTGCACCCGGAAGGCTACGTACTGGTCTTTGGTCATGCCCGCCGGTAGCGGTTCCAGGTTATTGTTGATCCGGGCCATGATGTCCGCGATGGTATCTTCCATCTCGATACCCAGGGCCTCGTTCAGGTTGGCATTGGCGTCGGCATCCACAGCTAGAATGGGCCCCTTGCCTGCCTGGATCAGTTGTCTAATTAAAAGGGCAGCTAGTGTGGTCTTACCCGTTCCACCTTTACCGGCAATGGCGATGGTAAAGGCCATGAGTACCACTTCCCTTCTGGTGATTATTGTTTCGTTATATTCAGGTCGGGTTGCAAGAGCGGTAACTTTTACCAGGCAGTGCCCACACAGTGAAGCGTCCGACTAGCTACGTTTTACCGCCAGAGCCCGGCTAACCGGTTCGGGTTAAACATTCCAGCGTTGCTTCAGGAAGGAAGGAATGCCGGAAGATTCCCGCGGTCCCACCAGTACTTCCCAACCGGAGAGTTCCTGGAGCTTGCCGCTCAGCACGGCCACGCCTCCAGGGATGATTACCTTGCGGTGGGATACCTTTTCGGCAATGCCGGAGTTTTTGAGCATCTCGGCAATCTTCTCGGGGGTGAATTTTCCGGCTGCCCACCCAGTCAGGACGGAAATGCCATCGGTATCAACGGGGAGAATGTAACCCGGTACGCGGCTGGCTTCCACGTCTCCAGCCACACAGAAATAGGTAAGGGAGAAATTGGTGGTAATATAGACCGGGGAATCGGGACCGGGATTGCCAATCTCATAAATCTTGGATTCCACGGCGATCGGTTTTTGCGGGTCGGTGTAAATGTTCAGGCGCAGGGTGATCAGCGGCAAAATATCTGCCGGATCGGCCGTTTGAAGCACCACAATTCCCGCATACTTACAAATGTACACTGCAGCATCGGCTACGGCCTGGACGGGGTCTTCGTTGGTAACAAAGGTAATAGTGGGGTAGCCGAAGGGACGGAAACGCTTCAAAGCCTGCCGGCGGATCTGGGTCTGGTCGGCCAGGACCTTATGGACTTCCCGGGCGCCAGAATCCAGAATCAGTTGTTTGTGACCCAGGGCAACTACTTTTTCCACTAATTCGGCCAGTCCATTGAGGTCGGCTCCCTTGACCACCATGGGGGCCTCATACTTCTTGGCCAGCGCAGTCATGCCTTCGTAGTTGGCTGCGGTAGCCCCGCACAGGAGCGGCTTCTTGCTGCCCACAACTTCCAGAGCTTTTTCCATAGCCGCCGTGTCTTCGGTAATCAAGATCAGGGGATATGCGGTGTTTTCAGCCGCCACCTTCACTGCCGCGACAAACTTGTCCGCATCACCGGAATCATTTGTGACGGCTACCAGGTTTACACTGTGGAGCTGTCCAACCCGGTCAAAGACCAGCTTGTTGATCTGGCCTACACGGGCGGCAATTTCTTCTTTGCCGGCGGTGTCGCTCACAGTGATGGCAATTCCCGTGGGATGTTCAAAGCGCTTATCGTGGCGGAAGAGCACGGTTTCATTACCCAGCGTCAGCTCTTTTTCGCCTGTACCAATCTTTACCAGGGCCACTGGCGGAGCGGAAGCAGCGCCCAGGGCTTCCTTTGCTGCTTCACTTACGTGGGGGCACTGGTCGAGACCAGCTTTACCGGCCGCCATGGCCATAGCAAAAGCCAGACAGGTCGGGTGACCGCAGTCCTTGCAGTTGGTCTTGGGCAGTTGCTTAAAAATTTCTAAACCTGTTAAACCCATTCTCCTTTTCTCCTTTCTCGTAATTAATTAACACATATCCGGAGGACACCTGTATAACAGGTGTCCTCCAAGATATGCTCATTTCTTACATCCTAAATTAATTGGTTGCGCGATTTAGGTTATTTAAAGCAGCGGCGGGAGGCTCAGGGCTGGATGCCCCTTCTCCTCCAGGAAGGGCAGGATCTCTTCGCCGCTGGTGCCCACAGTTTCATCGGCAATCTTATCCACAAAGTCCTTACCCAGGCC
>NZ_JAUSUX010000028.1 GCF_030813795.1 Desulfofundulus luciae
ACATTTTCTTAGCCCAGATGAATGAGATAAGTAATGTGTCTGAGTGACATTTTCATTGACGAATTTCACTGACAAAGTCACTGACGCTTGACAGGGAAGTTGACTGCCCGGTTCAACCGGGTTTTTGTTTGTAGGAACAGTTGTAATTTCTGCCTTATAGAGTATATAATAAGAGAAACTCTGAAAGGTGGAATTCCGTATGTCTGAAAGGATAGTGACAAAGCGAAGCTACCCCGTTGTTAAAAAGGTGCGTGTCTGGGGAAAGGGTCAATTTACCATCCCGTCCGAGATGAGAGAACGCCTGGGAATCAACGAGAACACAATCCTGGAAGTTTTTCAGGCCGGTAAGGCTATTGTGGCTACCCCGGAAAAGATAACGGTTAAGGAACTGGCTGCTTCCGTCCGCAAGGAAATGGCTAGAAACGATATCGACCTGGAAAAACTTTTAGCCGAGTTAAGAGAGGGTAGCCATGAGTATAAGACAGATTAAGGTGTTTCTGGATAGCAGCGTTATTATAGCTGCCCTTGCCTCAAGTACGGGTGGTTCACATGAAGTGCTGGCCCTGGCCGAGTTAGGGATAATTGTTCCCTGTATATCCGAAGACGTAGTGGGCGAGGTACTGAGGAACATTCAAAAGAAGTTGCCAAGTTGCTTGGACAGCTACTACGTCCTGTTTAAGACATTGCCGTTCAAGATAGTGGACGCAGCCAGTGAGGATCTGGAGTACGCCAGTTCATTGATCAACGAAAAGGATGCTCCAATACTGGCGGCGGCTATATCCGGTAAGGTAGATTGGCTGTTAAGCCTGGACAAACATTTCCTGAACAGCGATTTGAAAGGGAAGGTGAACTTTGCTATCGGTACACCCGGGGATTTTCTACAAGAGCTGGTGTCTTTTCTAAAAGGGAATGGTTAACTAGGAACCTGCCCGGTTCTGCCGGGCTTTTTCTATTTTTGGGGCTACCTTTGCCCTGCTTATGCTATAATATTCCAGCAGAAGGTGGTGGTTCATGGAACAAAGGTTCCTGTTCGCGCGTCAGTATAAATACGACAGTGGAAGTGGAACGGTGGGGAGTGGTATCATGCAGAGGTTTTTCTTGTTCGTCATCATGCTGGCCCTTTTCATCATCTTCATGCCGGGAATGCGCCCGGTGTAAATCCTTAAAAAGGAGTGGTTTTCATGTCCAGGCGCAAAGTATTAATTTCCGTACTGGTTACACTTTTGGTTGTGGCCCTGGCCCTCCCGGCCCTGGCCCAGCAGGAGCAGGTGGACGTCTACCAAAACCAGAAGCTGGTCAAGTCCGTGGTCTTCCAGATCGGCCTGAAGGAATACTTCGTCAACGGCCAGACCCCCGGGGTCAAGATGGACGTTGCCCCGTTTGTAGAACAGGGCCGCACCTTCGTCCCCGTGCGCTACCTATCCAACGCCCTGGGGGTGGAGGACAAAAACATCGGCTGGAACGAGAAGGCCCGGCTGGTGACGCTGAAGCAGCCGGGATACCCTGTGGTGGAGCTGGTGGTCAGCAGCAGGCAGCTCAAGTCCAACGGGAAGGTTACTAACATGGACGTATCCCCCCTAGTCAGGAGCGGGCGCACCTTCCTGCCGGCCCGGTGGGTTGCCGAGGCTTTGGGGTATCAGGTAGATTGGGACGCCTCCCTCGGCCTGGTGGTGTGCTGGCCGAAGGGTGAGCCGAAGCCGGACCTGAGCGCGGTGAAGGAATACCTTCAAAGAACCACCAGCGCACAGGGCAGTTGGGTAGTGGTTAACGGCTACAGGGTGCCTAACCCGGACGACAAGGACTTAATTTTTAAGAAGTGGACTCAGTATTTGTGGAGCACCAAGGCCGGGTTGGATGTAGAATACCCGCAAAACGGGCAGGCTGAAATGGGTCTCTACATCTACCCCCTCAACGCTGAAGCCTTTGAGCAGGCCAGGGAGGTACTAGCCAGCAAGTGGGGTGATGCTCTGGCTGATCAGGTAATTAATTACGCCATGCAGAAGAAGACCTGGCGCGACCCGTTACCGGACAAGAGCTTTTTCACATCCAACGGCCAGGAAATCACTGTCGGCGGTGACGGGACTGAAGGAGTGGACATTACAATCTGGTTACCAGAATACAGTGCCAAATCCCCCCGCTAAGGTGAGGTGTTTCCCCGATGCTGAAAAAACTGAAAAAGGCGGTTATCTTTTTTCTCAGCGTATTAATGATCTTCAGCATTCCTGCAGGTCCGGCTCTGGCCGGGCCTCCTGCTTCTCTTGAGGAGGCGAAGGCAGCGGCCAACCAGGAACTGCTGGAGAAGTTCGGCGTGCCCGACTATTTTACGAATACCAATATAAGCGGCAAGCCCCTGCGGCGGCATGAGCTGGCGGAGCCGGGTTACGGGTACTACGTCCTCACCTGGGGCGACCCCCACGGGGATATCAGAGACGGCCACCGGCGCTATGTGGGGTACACTAAGTTGGACGAGGACTTCACCAATCCCACCTTTCCCCACGACGCCTGGGCCGGGGGCAAGCTGGAAGACAGGAACTGGATACGGTATCCGTGGGATAACAAGGAGTTACAACAAAGGTATAACATTAAGGGAAACAAATTCGACGGCAGGCCCGAACTCCTCTGGCACATCCAGGCCGGGCTGATCATCAAGTACAGCGACGTTAGCCTGCTGGCCCAATCCCCTATGTGGGAGCACTGGCACGAGTACGTCCACATTATGGTGCCTCCTACGGAATACTCCTGGGGCATGGGCCGGATGTGGCACAAGCTCCCTGACGGGAGCATCTGGTACATCTCCATCCCGCTGGCGCCCAAAGCCCTGGACATCGAAAAGCCCGACTTCTCGGTGACCCTGGACAAGCACCAGGTTCAGGCCAAAACGGGCGACACCATAGAGTTCGTGGCCACCTTCGCCCTGAACGCCGACCACCCCAGGGCCGAAACAGCGAAGCTTACAGCTTTCCACGTGGTGGGCGGCAGCCAGTTCCAGGTGACCCTGGAACCACTGGGTTCCGCTGATAAGCTGAACAGCGACGGCACTATAGAGTTTCAACCCGGGGAGCAAAAGAAATTCAAGATAAGGGTGACCGCCCAGGGACAGAAAAGCAAGGTAGTGGTCAAGATCAACCCCTGGAGCGTGGCCTACGACGCAAACTGGGCCAACAACAGCGACGAGGCCCTGATCACGGTCGAGAAACTGCCTCCGCCGTCCACTGGATCAGGCGAGCTGGTCCTGCAGGCTTACTCCTACCCCGGGAAGGATTTGCGGGGCAACTATCAGCCGTCGAAGCCCAGGCCGGTGAACACGGCCAAATGGTCCGACGACGTTACGGCCACGCTGACGGTTAAGAAACCCAGACCTCCCCGCGGCACTCTGGACTGGTGGGAAATATCCAGCGCGAAGCTGACCTACCCGAAACGGAATCCCAGCTTCAGCTTCGGCAGGCCGCTGCCGCCACAGGGCACCGTAACCGTAAACATGAAGGTGCCGGGCAGGGCTGACCCGGACACGGACGAACTGAAGGCCACGGCGAAGTTCGTGGAAGACTGGGCCATGGACGGGTTCCCGGTCTATTCGATGATCGACGGCAAGCAGCTGACCACGGAGAAACCCAAGGACTACCCCGTGACGGCCACCTACACGGTGAGATATCAGTACCACTACGTGGTTTGCGACGAGGATGGCGATTGCGAGACGATTTACGTTACTGCTGAAGACACCCGCACGGCCACGCAGAACCTGAGGGTCACCGGCGCGGGGACGGTACCCTACGCGAGTTAAACTCTGGGCCGGGAGATAGCCGGCCCTTTCTTTTTTTTGGGGGTGGTTTTTGTGAACATTCTCCACGACCAGCGCGGCTCGGTTCACCTGATGCTTCTACCCATGTATCTGGTAATGGTCCTCTCCCTGTTCTCGATGGTGGCAGTTTCGGCTTTTGCCGCCAAGAAGAACGCAGTTACGGTTTACCAGTGGCTGGATGCGGTTATGGACTTCACGGCACAGGCTATAACCTATAACAGGGCGGGCGAGGATTACGAATCCAGGACTCCCGAGGCCCAGCAGTGGTTCGTGTACGCCTTTTCCCGGATGGTCGATGCGGACTTTGACGGCAGCAACTTTACGCCCCACGGTTCCTTCCCGCCCGGTCCTGTCAGGCTGGTGAGTTTCGGCTACGCTCCTCCGGGCACGCCGGTGCCGGGTTCGAGCGGGCAGGCCACGACCGCCGGACCGGGCTACCAGGCGGAACTGGAAGTTCCGGTGTTGAAGGCCAATCTCCCGTTTATCGGGCTGCAGTATGTGACGGTACCGATGAGGGTGGTGGGGGTGGTTAAACCGCTGGCGGAGAGGTAGCCATTCCAAATTTCTAACTTTTTCGGAGGGTGGTTTTATGACGTGGAATTTGTTAAAAGAGTGGCTTAAAGGCAGAACAGGTGAACCATGGTTCGGATTTTGGAACGCTCTGGCTGCTTTGTGTTTACTGGTGCTTTTGTTTCTGTTTCCTTTAGCTGTTGTGGCGACGGCCGCGTGGGGATATTATCACGGTACCGCTCAGCCGCTCAGCTACGTACTGAAGATGGCTTTCAGGGTGGGGTTGGTGGGAGCTGGTTTTTTCATCATAAGTCTCCTGGGACCATGCTGGTCTGATCTTGCTAGCGAACGCCTGGGTGAAAGGAGGGAAAATATAACGATTCAAGAAATTTTCAGGAAAACCATTGATTTTGAGAGGTGGTGCGATTGATGGAAGCCGGCCTAACCCTTTCCGTGCTTTTGTTTCTTTTGCTTGTCTATTTCCCGGGAAACTTCTTCATGGCTGTAGCTGGTCGAAAGCAGGAAACCCGCACTGTTTCGGTGAGCATTTACTACGGCTCACTTATTCTGGTTTTTGTCCTAATTCTCCTGAAATGCCTTGAGATGATTGGCAAATCTGACGTACTGAACAGGTTCGTTGCAGCGCTGAAGATTGCCGCGACTGGCAAAGGACAGCCGGACCTCTCAGCGGTGGGGATTGTGTTTGCCGCTTCTTACGGCGTCTCCGCTTTTCTGGGTCTGGTCGAGCTTTTTTCTTTCACTGGTTTCTTCGTTCTGCCTGAGTGGATGATGCGGCTTTTGCGTCGGGTATGTTCAGTTAAACCTGTAGAGAAGGCTTTTAACGTTCTCGGTTGCATGGCAAGTATTTTCAAAGGGAAGCCTTCTGGTGTACGGGTAAATACGGGAGATTTGCTGGTCGAACCTTTCGTTCACTTTCGCAGGGCCGGAAAGAGACCGTTTCTGGAAATTGTCTTCAAGGACGGTACTGTTGTTAAAGGGGAGTGTTTGCGGTACACCTGGAATGGTACGGAAAGCGTGCTGCTATGCGGGATGGATGATCCGAGGGAATTGAGATGGATTTCACTCAACGAAACGGTTTCGGTCAGGTTCCTGAATCTGGCTGATCTTCAAGAGAGGAAAAAAGCTGGTGAAGAATTGGAAAAGTACCTTGAGGACGTAAAAAAGAGCAGGAAAATCCTTAATGGCCTGGTTCCAGGTTATGGGGACGAGGTGTATGGAGAAATTCTGGGGAAGTTTAAAAGAACGGGCCGGTGATGTTGTTCGCCGGCCTTTTTTTGTTCAGGAGGTGGTTTACTTTGCCGCTGGAATTTGAGAGCACAGACTGGCTCGATTTGGAGGAAAGAGAGAAGAAGCGCATTGTGGAGGAAATCGCCCGGAGCCTCCCCAAAGACCTCTTTACATCACGGAAGGACTACGCTTTCATCGAAGAAATCGTCCGCCGGGCGGTACTTACGCGGAGTGACCTTGTGGCACCGCACGAAGTAGACGATATAGTGAAGGCCATCGCCGGGCAGGCCACGGGCTACGGGGCGCTTCAGGAGTTTTTCCTGGGACCCGGTGCGGAGGAAATAACGGAGGTCATGGTCAACCCCTCCCCCGACGGGGTGCCCAGAGTTTTCTACGGGAAACACGGCAGGCCCTGGTACGCGGGTAACCACTACTTCAAGGACAACGAAGAGGCCCTGCGGTACTTCCAGAAAATATGCGAGGACTCCGGGCGGCCTCTTACGGAGGACGCGCCCATAGTGGACGCCTGGCTGAAAGATGGCTCGCGCCTGGCGGTGTTCGGGTTCAAGGTTTCCCCCCTGGGTGTTGGCGGCACCATACGCAAAAGTCCACTGGTGAGGCCGCCCATGCCGCTGGAAAAACTGGTGGAGAACGGCATGCTGCCGGAATTTGCGGCCCGCATGCTGGTGGATTTGCTGGTCAAAGGCCATGCCAATATCGGTGTCTTCGGACGGACGGACTCCGGCAAGACCACGTTCCTGCGGGCGCTGGCGCTGCACATAGATCCCCTGGAACGCACGTTCATCGCTGAAACCAGCTTTGAACTGTACCTTCCCAACCTCCAGAACTGCATCAACCTGGTGGAGGTGGTGGTGGGAGACCGGGTGGTGGTGGACATGGGCTCCCTGGTCAGGACCATGAACCGGAACAACCCGGACAGGAGCATCGTGGGAGAAGTGCGCGGCAAAGAGATAGTGGCCGCCTCGCGGATGGCCGCCAGTACAAGCGGAGGTTTCTGGACGACCGGTCACGCCGGGAACGTGGCTTCCCTGCGGACGGCTTTAAAGGGCATGTACCGGGAAGCAGGGATAGAGCTGCCCCGGGAGGACCTGGACGAAGAGATCTCTTCCATGTTCCACTTCCTGATTTTCCTGGACAAGGAAACCCTGACGGCGGAAGCCCGGCGCACTTTAATGGAAGTGGTGGAGGTAGTCCCGGGGGAAGGGTACCGGACGGTCATCCGGTTCGACACCGGGGAATTCGCCGCTACGAAGGGTAAAGTGCGCCGCTGGATTTACGAGAACCCGGTGACGCCGGAACGCCTCTCCATGCTGGCCTTCCGTGGGGCGGAGGTGAAGCCGGAGTACGAGGAGGTGAAGGAGCGGTACCTGTGCTGAGGCAGAAGAGAAGTTTTTCTGGAGGTGGTGTTGATTGCTTGTGCTCTTGCTCTTTGCAGTCCTCTTCTTACTCCTGTACACCCTGGCCGGCGGACCCTTACCGGAGATATCCACCGCGCGTAACATATTCCATCGTTTTGCCCTGCCGGTGGGATGCGCTGCCGGCTCTTTCGCGCTGGCATCCCTCGTGTTCGGCACGCCTCTGGCCGGGTTGCCCTGGGGGGTCGCGGGCTGGTTCTTGCCGGGTGGAATAAGGGGGTTCCTTGAAGCCAGAAGGAGGTCCGTCTGGCGCGAGGCGGCCCGCAACTTCATCGTTTCGGCGGCGGGCATGTACGCAGCCAACAGGACCACGCCGGAAGTGGTGGAGACGGCGGCCGGGGAACTGCCGGACCCTTTCAGCAGGGAGTTCCAGCAAATGCTGGCAGACCGCAGGTATGTGTCCGGCTTCCGGTTCCCGGACGCCTTCAGAGGGCTTGCGGAAAAATACGGTCTGCCGGAATTCGCCGCCTTTGCGGAGATAGTCGAGGCCAGCGAACGCGCCGGCGGCCCCCGTGCGGCGGCGCGCGGCCTCGAACGGCTGGGCGCGGCGCTGCGGCAGAGGGACCGCCTCCTGGCCGAACGGGTGAAGGAGCTGGCTGAGCCGAAGGTGGCGGGGTATGTCGTCGTTATTTTACTTCTCGCGGGGTTGTTTTTCGACGCCACGGCGCTCAGGGGGTATTTTTCCGGGGGTGCCGGGAAAGCCGCCCTCGGACTGGCGAATGCCGTCACCGTGGGCGTTATCTTCATGATGCGGGCGTTCACGTCGAGCAAGGATTTGGAAGGGGGGATTTGACATAGCTGTAGCTGTTATCGGTTTCTTTGCCAGCATTCTGGCGTTATTTCTGGCTGTCGCCCTGCCCGGTGAGTACATGCCGTCCCCCTTTGTGGTGGTATCCGAAACCGTTAAAAAGAAAGTCCACGGATGGCTCCTGCGGAAGGACAGGGCTTTGGTGTACCGGCTGACCGGCAGGACCCCGGAGGAAGTGGTCAAACGGTGGCTCCTTTTCGGCGTCCCCCTCGGCTTGCTGGTCGTCCTGCTGGCCTGGGAGTCCCTGGGGGTGCTGTCCGTAGCGGCGGCATTGATCCTGGCGACAGCGGTCCTCTTCGCCCTGGACGCTGCGGTGGCCAACGAATACCGCCGCTGGCGGGACAGGCTGGTGGACGGCATACCCGTCCTGGCGGCCTTCGTGCCCGCCTTCCTGGAGACCGGGGTGGTCACACCGCGCCGGGCACTGGAGCTGGCGCTGCCCTTCCTGCCGGAACCGCTGCGGTTGGAACTCGACTCCGCCGTGGGTTCCGTAGCCCGTTCGGGCCGCCTCGACGCCTTCGACGAGCTGAAGGAGCGGGCGCGGCACCCGCTGGTGGACGCGGTATGTTTCCGGCTGAAGGCCGGGTGGGATACGGGGCTGAAACCGGACGTTTTCACCGACCTGAACGAGCAGATACGCGACGCGCAGGAAGTTGCGGCGGCCAGAGCCACGGCGGCGAAATCCGCCCTGGTGACGCTGGTCAGCGTTATCGGGCTTCTGGGTGCGGGGTTGGTTTTCGGCTACCCCGCCTGGAAACATATAACCGGCACGATGGGAGGGATGTTCAGATAGCGAAGAAGCAAATCGCAGCGGCACCGGTTTTCGTTCTGCTGCTCTTTTTCGCGCTGGTGCTTCTGCTGTGGGCGCGCTGGCTGTTCCTTGCGGTTCGCGGCTGGTTTTTCTGGAACTAGCCTTGCGGCGAAACAAAAAAGAAAGGGGAGTTGAGAATTGCTCAGGAAAACCTTACAGAGGTTGGTTTCTATACTGAGGGACCAGACCGGCTCGCTCCAGTCCCTCACTTGGGTGCTGGGGGCAACGGTAGTCACCGTGTTAGTTGTCGTGGCGCTGATGCAGATCATGCCCGGTACCACTACGAACTTTTTCCAGGCCGCCACGCAGTGGATACGCTCCCAGTTCGGTTTCTAGGAGCTGGTTGCCGTGCTGAATGAAGTCGTGGCCACCTACGGTGCGGTTTTCGTGCTGGTCGTCTTCGTGCTGGGGTGTGCGATGCTGGTGGGGCTGACGGGGGAATGGTACGCGCTCCAGAACGAGGCGGCCTTTTTAGCCGCTTCGCAGGCTAAGTACGGGGGATACACCCAGGAGGCCAACGTAGACCTGCAGCGGTTCGTTTCCGAACGGCACATTGACCGCTCCCGGCTCTCGGTGGAGGTTTCCGCGCCCGGTTCCCCCGTACCCTGGGGGACGCCCGTTACGGCCAGGGTGACCTACAATTTCCCCTTCCGGCTCGGCAAGTGGGCCTCTTTCGACGTGCCGGTGACGGGTGCGGGCAGGGCCGTGAGCGCCTACGTGCCGGGAGCCTACGACGTGACCTACACTTACCCTTCCTGGTGATGAGGTGGTCGTCGTGGGGACGAAGGAAAGAGACCTGGCATTCTGGCTGTTCGCGGTATTTATTTCCGGGGCGGCCGTCTTCGGGAGCGCGCTCCTGTGGCTGGCCGCCCTCATATCTGCCCTTCTGTTCTTCTACCACTTCGTCATAGTGAGGCCCCGGGCCGTAAGGGATAGCCGGAAGATGGGCCTTGAAACGGCTGTGCTGGTCCCACTGTGGTCCTGCGCGGCCCGGCTCAGGCTCCTCCTGGCCGGAAAGGAACTCACCGGCTGGGAACGCGCCTACGAAGTGCATTTGTCCGGTTCCGGGAAAGAAATTATTCCCGTGCTGGAGAAGGACCTGCTCAATGTGGCCGGTACGGTGAAAGGGCTCTTCTTCTGGGAGACATCCTTTCCGGTGCCGTCGGCGATAAGGAAACTGGTCAGGGAGAAGGAAAAGCGAAACAAGGCTTTCTGGGTGAAGGGGCGGCTTCCCGTACCGGGGACGCCCCTTCTGCCCGACCCGGTGGACGGAAAACACGCCCGTTATGGGGCAGTGGTGCTTGATTAGGTGAGAAGGGGGGAATTTTTTGAACAGACGTGTGATCATCATCGTGTCTTTAGTACTGGCCGTCCTGTTCACTTTGCTCCTGGTGCGGGGCGTCAACGCCCGTTACGCAGAACTGAAGAAGACGGTCGATGTGGTCAGGACCACCGGCTTCATCCCTGCCGGGAGCGAGATAAAACCCGGCCAGGTGACCACGATCAGGGTACCTGAAATCGTCGGGAAAGACCTGATACGCGATCCGAAAGATGTCATCGGTAAGGTCCCGAAGGTATCTTTGGTGGAAGGGCAGTACATCTTCCCGGGCACCCTTGAACCGGTGGCGAGGAAACCGGGTACAGTGGAAGTCCACGTGCCGGTGGACCTCTCCGGCTCGGCCTTCGCCGTGGCCGGCGATGTGGTGGACGTTTACGCCTTCTCCAGGGACAATTCCGGCGGGGCCTCGCTCATCTGCAAAGGCGCGCGGGTGTTGCACGCCTACGACCAGACTGGTTCCGAGGTTTCCTCCCTGGAGAAGAAGGGTCCGGCGCAGGCAGTCGCGCCACCGGGTTCCAAAGCGCCAGCGAGCATAGGTCTGGAAGTGCCGGGAGATGTTGTCCCGGCAGTGGTCCAGGCGGCCAGCCAGAAGAGGATATACCTTGTCAAGAGCGGCCCCGCTGATTGAGCGGGGCGCTTTTTTTGAGAGGTGGTGAATTATGTACTGCGTAGTGGCGGCGGAACCAGGAGCCCTTGAAGTAATCGCGACAAACCTGCAAAAGAAGTTCCCGGACTGGCGGTTTGAAACTGCAGCGTCGCCCGGGGAACTGTTCGCCCTGACCGGAACCAGGCCGGACGTGGTGGTGGTATCCCGGTTCCTCCCCGGCGACCCCGTTGAAGTCCTCCGCAGGCTTCCCGTGGAGTTCCCGGCCAGCCACATCGTCCTGCTGGTGGGGGTGTTGAACGAGCAGGCGAAAGCCTACGTGCGTCAGGCTGCCAAATACGGGTTGACCAACGTGGTTACAGGGAAACTGCCCGGGGACAGGCCGTACACGATATTCGCGGCTCTCACCCGGGCCAGGCAGGAACTGCTGGAAATCGAAGAGGGCCTGGAATGGGAAGAAGAAGCTCCGGAAGCCGGTTGCGGCGGCCGGGAATCAATTGCGGTGGCCTGCTCCGCCCAGGCTACCCGGGAAATTCACCGGGAGGTACAGTTAAACCAGACAGGCGAAGGCAACCGGGACGCGCTCACCGGCTGCTACACCCGGCGTTCCCTGGAAGGCGCTCTGATCAAAAAATATTACGGCGCTGGTGTTCATACCCACGGGCCGGGCGGCAGGTTTGTGCTGGTGGCCGCCAACAAGGGCGGGGCGGGCAAGACTACGGTGGCCATCTCTCTTTCCCTGGTCATGGCCCGCGCCGGGGTACCCACCTGCCTCTGCGATTTCGATTTCGGCGGCCCCAACGTGGCTGTGTTTTTCGACATAAAGAACAGGCCCGGAATTGAAAAGCTGTCCGGCAGAAAGTACGTGGAACACCTCGCGAAAGAACTGCTGGTCAGGGTGGAGAACAATCTGGTGGTTCTGCCCGGCCCGATGGATAAAACACTGCCCTATTTCGAGCCGGGCCAGTTGGCGGAGGTCGTGGATTTTCTTTCACGGGACTACCTTGTTGTAGGCGATACTCCGCCGGAATTCTGGGCTAACAAACCGTGGCTGGAGGGGCTTTTCCAGCGGGCGAACCTGGTGCTGGCGGTGGTGGACCAGTCGAAGTTTTCCGAATCCGAGACAAAGGACTACGCGCCGAAGCTGATCATGATGGGCGTGGAACCCTCCCGTATCAGGATAGTATGCAACAAGTTCAGTGCAAAACTCCACAGCATAAAGAAGGTGGAGGCGGCTTTTAACGCAGGATTTAAGGTGAAAAAGGCTCTTCCCCGGGTAGTTTCCGTCATACCGGAGAACTGGGAGGACTTTGTGAAGGAAGGTTACCGGGGCGCGGTCCCCGGGCTGGAAGGTCCCCACTCTCCCTGGGTGAAGCTGGCGGAAGTGGTCGCGAAAGACCTTGGGCTGCCGTTTGTGAGTCCGGGGAAAGAAAAGAAAAATGACAGGAGCCTGTTTGGCCTGTTCAGGAAGGGGGCACTGAAAATTGGACATTGAAAAGGTCAGGCGTATGGCGGAGTACCTGGACGAAGAAGCCGTTGCCGCCGCCCTGGGTGTACCCGTCGGGGCGGTCAGGGAAATCCTCGCCGGCCGGGTGGAAGTGAAGGATGATGTCAAAGGCACCCTGGTGCAGGTAGCCTCTTCGTCGTACCGCCAGCGGGTGGTTTCCGTCTGGCGTGCGAAGGGCGGGGCGGGATGTACCGCCGTGGCCGTCCACCTGGCGTACGTCCTGGCGGAAGTGATGACGGTACTGTTCGTGGACATGGATTTTTCCGTCGGCGGGAGCGACGCGACGCTCTACCTGGGTCTGCCCGATTCGCCGGATATGGAGACGTTTACCCGGAAGGGGCTGGAATCAGCAGTGGTGCAGGTTGAGCCCGGACTCTGGGCACTCAGGCCGCCAGCGTTTCCGGGAAGTTTTCAATTCGGTTCCGAAGATGTGACGCGGCTGGTCGTCGAAGCGCGCAAATCGTTCGACGCCGTGGTGTTCGACCTTCCGAACCGGGACGACGGGTACGTGGCCGAGGCGGTGAACTGTTCCAACGCTGTAGTTATGGTCACGCTGGGGTTCCCGGGTGAACTGGTGCGTGCCGCCGCCAGGTGCGGCAATCTCAAAAAAGACGTACTGCTGGTGGCGAACGGTTATAAGTGCGGCCCGGAGGTCCTGGAAAGGTTTAAAGACCTGGCCGGAGTTGTAGAGCTTCCGGAGGAGCGCGGTCTGGAAGAAAGGATGTACAGCGGTGTTTTTACCGGCAGGGGGGCTTTTTACGATGGTATAGGGCGGGTCAGGGACGTCCTGTTTCGTCCCCGTGACGGAGGTCTTTTCCGCCGGGTGACGGAGTTCTTTGCGAAAGGAAGGTTTTTCTGATGCGGGCTTTCTGGCTTTTTTGGGCTTTCGTCTATGGAACGCTGGCCGGGAGCTACCTGAACATGCTGGTTTACAGAAGAAGAAGGGGCATGTCCGCCTGGATTCCCGCCCGCTCCTTCTGCGACTCCTGCGGGAAGACGCTGGGTTTTTTGGAACTGGTGCCGGTATTGGGCTGGCTCGCCTTTCGGGGCCGGTCGCGGTGCTGCGGGGAGAGGATAAGCCCGGTCTACCCGCTGGTGGAACTGGGTACCGGGTTGGTCTTCGCAGGGGTGGCAGGCTTCGTCCTGCGCTGAGGGGGTGCGTACAGTGGGAGCTGAACAGCTCGCCTTTTTGCTGGGCTGCCTTTTCCCTTCGCTGGGCATTTTTTACGCCGATGCGAGGTACCGCCTAGTGCCAGATAGACTCATCCTGTCTATTCTCCTGGCGGGGCTGGTGGGGTCGGTCTATACGCATAGGCTCCCGGATGCTCTCCTTGGAACGGCCCTGGGTTTCGGCATATTTATTCTGCCCTGTCTTTTCAACCTGGCCGGCGGCGGCGACCTCAAGTGCGCAGCGGCCCTGGGGGCCTGGCTCGGCCCGTATGGCCTGACCTGCGCGCTTTTTATAGCGGTGCTTCTTGGCACCGCGTGGGGGGTAATTCTGAAACTCCGGCGCGGGGTACTGGCCGGCTGGGCCAAAACGCTCCTTATCGGGCTGTACCTGCGCGTTATCTGCGGCGTAAAAGGTGCGGTACCGGTTCCAAAAATCCCGGAGCACCCGGACGTGCCCACCCCGCCTGATACGGTGCCTTTCGGTGCGTGCATGGTGGTGGCGGTGTGGGTGCTGTGGGGGCTGAATCTGTTGAAAGGGTGGTGACGAAGTTGCGCTTTCGTTTTAGAAATCCTCCCCTCACGTCCATCCGGCGCCATTTGCCGTTGCTGGCGGCCGTAGCTATTGGTCTGGCCGTGGCGCTGTTCAGTGCGCGCTACTTGCTTCTCTACGTTAACACCCACCGGGAGACGGTGCGGGTGCCGGTGCCTGCACGGGACATTCCCCCGTATACGGTCATTTCCTCCCAGGACGTGACCTGGCGGGACATCGTAGCGGGTGGAGAGGAACCCGGTGCCGTGCGCGACCCGGCGGAGGCGGTCGGGAAACTGGCTCTGACCACGCTCTACCGCGGGGAGCAGATCAGGAAAGAACGACTGGCCGATCCCAATCTGGTGGCCGGGCGGCAGGTGGTCTCCCTGAATGTGGACGTTGCCCGCTGTGTAGGTGGTTCTCTCCGGGCGGGCGACCTGGTGGACGTGTGGTGGGTGAACGACCCCAACCCCGCTACTGGATGGACCCTGGCGGCGTCCGACGCCGTGGTGCTGGATATACGGGACAGTGCCGGGAAATCTGTACTGGCGTCGAACAATATCGTCCAGCAGGCCCTGGGCGGGGCGTCCCCCTCGTCATCCAACCCGCCGGCGGTGGTTGTCCTGGCGGTTAAAACCGGTGACGTACCCAAAGTGGTGGGCGGGGCGTCCCCGAAATCCCAGAACGTGGTACTGACCAAAAAGTTTTCCATTGGAGGTGCTGGCAGTGCGGTTTCTGAAGGACAGGCAACCGCATCAGGAGAAAATCGGCAGGCTGAGTTTCGAGGCAACCCTGCGCCTGGTTCAGGACACAATCCTTGATCCGGAGGCCATGGGCGAGGAACGGGCAGCCCGCAACAGGCGGAAGGCGGAGGACGCAATGGCGGGCGTTCCCGGGGCCAGGTCGGAGTCCGTAAAGATGGTGGAGGAATTCCTGGCCGAACGGGGGGTTGAGGTCGAAGGGATGGGCCTCTCCCGGGCGGCCTACGAAATTTATCGGGAACTGTGGGGTTTGGGGCCGCTGGAGGAGGTGTACCGCGACCCGGCGGTAAACGAAATTCAGGTCAACGCACCGGACCAGGTATTTGTGCTGCGCGACCTTAAGTTGGAGCGGCTGGAGGGCGTGCGGTTCCGGGACGACGACCACGTGTTGAACCTGGTGGTCAGGATAGTCATGCACGATCGTGGGGTGTCTCTGAACAGGTCCAGCCCGACGATAGAGTCCATGAGGAAGGACGGCACCAGGATAACCGCCACCTGTCCGCCGGTGTCGGAGCACGTAACGCTGGCGTTACGAAAGCACATCTCACGGGTGGTTACCTTCGAAGAGATGGTAGAGAAGGGGATCATGGACGAAAAGTGCCGCGATCTTTTGAGGTTGCTCGTGCGCGGCAGGGCCAACATAGCCGTCATAGGGGGCGTGGGCAGCGGCAAGACTACCATGGTGCGCACGCTTTTCGGCGAGACCGATCTCAGGGCGCGTACCGTGGTGCTGGAGACGGACCGGGAACTTTTTCTCTCGAAGAACTATCCGAACCGCAACATAGTGGAACTGGAGGAGCACCCCGAGGTGGGGTGCACGCTGAAGGACCTCTTCCGCGTCGTACTGCGCTACACGCCGACCATGATCATTGTCGGCGAGTTCCGCGGGGAAGGTGAGGCAACGGAGGCAGTGCGCGCCTGCGAGCGCGGGCACGACAGCTCGATGACCACCGCCCACTTCGGCTCCGCGGAGGAGTTTGTCTCCGGTACGGCGCGACTGCTCCTCAAGGAAGGTTACAACCTGCCTGAAGAGGCGGCCATGAAGCTTGTAGCCACGGCCTTCAACGTGGTAGTGAAAATGCGCGGCGACTCCACGCGAGGGGTTATCAAGCTGGAGTCCGTCACGGAGCTTCTATCCGGGAATCCGGTGCAGTACAGGGAGCTTTTGCGCTGGGTGTCCTCCGGCTGGAACTACTATGAAGGAGAGTGGAGGCTTTTTGAGAGGCCGAGCGAGCGGCTCCTGCACCGGCTCTTCGTGTACGGTGTGACGGAGCAGATGGTGGAAGAGGTGTACGGGAAATGGTCCTGACAGCGGGGTTGACAGTCCTCTTCTGTGCGGGGGCGGCGGTTTCCGTAACGTCCCTGGTCCTGCTGTGCTGGAGGCTTTTTGCCCGTGGAACCCTGCGGGCGCGTTTGGCCCGCCTGGCCTCTTCCGGCGCTCGCACGCTGTCCAGCTCCCTTGAGAAGTGGGCCGCCCGGGCCGAAAAGGGTATGCGCAGGAAGCTGTTTACTGCGGCAAATGCACCTTATCTCGCATTCGTCCTTCTTCTTTCGCTGGCGGGATTTTACGCGGGCGTAGTCTACCTGCACAACCTCCCGGCGGCGCTCCTCATGGCTGCAACGGGTGTAATCTTTCCCGAACAGGTGAGGCGCATCCGGGAAAGGGGTTACCGGGAGAAAGTGTTGGAACAACTGGGTGCGGCGGTGCGGGTGTTCGCGGCGGAATACTCCGACACTCCCCACACTACAAAAGCACTGGCCGCGGCGGCCAGCAAGCTGCCCGACCCCATTGGGGGCATTCTGCGCCGGGCGGCCTCAGACCTGGTTTCATCCAGGAGACCCGATGACGTAGATGAAGCACTCATCAGGTTGGGCAGAGAACTGACCGGGGAATACGGCAGGATGTTCGTTCAGCTCCTGCGACTGTCCTTTGAGGATGAGGCCGTGAAGCCGTTGTTCACCAAGCTGGCCATGCGTGTGACCGCCCAGCAGGACCTGGTACGAAAGAATAGGTTGGAAGTTTCCGTGGACAGGATGCTGGCGGTTGTTCTCAACCTTGCCGTGGTCCCGGCTTACCTCTTTGTTTCCCGAATCGTGCCTGAATCGAAGGAATTTTTCCTGGCCACCGCTGCGGGAAAGGGTGTGGTGGTACTGTGTCTTTTGTCCGCCTTGACTGGAGGAATCCTGGATATATTGACGGGGGGTGCGGGCGGTGAATGAAAATTTATTGCTCCTGGGTTTTTCCGCCGGGGCGGGGTTGGCAGCCGGCGCGGCGGCCAGGATCATCCTGGGCATTTTGTGGGGCCTGCGTTTCCCCGCAATTCCGGCCTGGAAACGGGAAAAACGAAAGCTCCCGTCCCTGCGGGACGGACCGAACGGAGCGTTTATTGCGGGGAGTGCCGTGGGAGGGCTTATCGGTGGGGTTCTCGCTTTCGGGACGCCTGCCTTCGCCAATGCCGTTGGCATCGGGTCTACGTCCGGCGCTCTGATAGGCTGGTTTGTATATAAGAACATGCAGGAAACCCAGCGCATGCGGCTGTTGCGTGAGATAGCCGTACTTTACGAAGCGGTTGATTTCCTGACCCAGGCGGGTTACACCATACCGCAGGCGCTGCGCCTTGGGTCCGTGGCTGCGTCATCTTTAAGGCCCTGCGTGGAGCGGTGCCTGGCCCGCTACTCATCCGACAGGGCACGCGCCCTGGAACAGTTCGCTCGTGAAGTCAACCTCCCGGAGGCAGCCCTGCTATCTTCCGTGCTGGCGCACGCAGAAGAATCCGGGATGGCCCTCGGCAGGAGTGCCCTGCAGGAGGAGAGCCGCAGCCTGGAGGAGCTGAGACGAAGTTTGGCAGAGTTGAAAGTAATCAGCAAGCCCCTGTACTTCGCTGTATACAGGGGATTGCCTTTGATTGCCGTCGGGGGGGTGATGGCCGGTCCGCTGGCATACAGGTTGATTAAGATGTTGCAATCGCTATCTAGTTTAAATTAAAAAAAGGAGGAAACTGTTGTGTATCACAAACTGTACAGAATACTGAAAGACGAGAGGGGGTTTTCCACTCCGGAAGCAATGACCCTCGCAGGTTTGGCGGCACTGCTGGGATTTCTGATCTGGAACACTATGAAGCCGTACACCACCAACGCCGCCAACACCCTGGGCGGCAAAGTCCAGAATGCGGTGGGCAGCAACAACCCGACCTGGTAGGGCAGGGGTTTCCCTGCCCTGCTTTTTTTGAGGGGGTGGTTCGAGTGAAGGGTTTTTGAAAGTCGTTCTACGAAAAGAAAGGGGTATGACCACGCCGGAGGTCCTTGTCCTTACGGCGGGGATGGCCTTACTGACCGTGCTGGTAGTGAAAGCAGTCCTGCCGGCCCTGGTGGGTGCTCACGGGACGGTGCTCAACAGGGTCACGAATCTCACCGGTTCCGGGTTTTAAAAGACCAGCGGGGCAGTGCGGTGGACTTCCTGATCGTGGCGGCTGTAGTATTCTTCATGATCTTCGCCGGGGTGGACTACTACACTATTTTGACCCAGCACAAGGTGGCGGAGCACATCATGCACTACTACCTGGAAAGGGTCAGGGTTGATGGGTTCCTCACGTCGACGGACGAGGCGGAGATGATCTCCAGGTACAACTCCGTGGGCATGGCCGTGGAGAGCATATCCTGTCCCCGGCAGTCGCGGGGTGACGCCCGGGTTTTGAGGAATCCGCAGGATTTGAACGCCAGCAGGATAAACTTTACTGTTACACTGAAACCACCTTGGAGGCCGCTCACAGCGGGGCTCCTGATAGGGGCGCCTGCGGCCCCGAATACCTTCAGGATAAAGGTGGGGGGGAGCGTGCTCAGTGAAAGGGTGGAACCTTAGCTTTTTAAGGGAGGAACGGGGCTTCGCGGTCCTAGCGGCCTTCCTCATTATCGCTCCTCTCCTTTTGCTGGCCATGGAGGGCCTATCGGGGATGGGCACGGCGGTGTTTTCTGCGGATGTGGACGTTCAGGAAGCGGCGGCGTTCGCGGCGAAAGCGGCGGCCATGCAGGTGACTTCCAAATCCCAGGCCGACGGGAAGCCGCGCATAGACACGTCGCGGGCGCACGCCGCCTTCCGGGACGCCCTGGCCCGCAACATGGGCCTGGATCCGGCTACGCTGGCGCCTTTGTCCAATTCCGCGTACTCCTCCGTAAGGTACTGGCTGGTGGCCTACAACGGCTATGACGACTACGCCTCCGAAGGGGCTTATGGGGCGAAATATTTCCAATTCAACGGAACCGCGGCGACCGAATCCAGCTTCCCTTACTCCGGCTTTCCGGCAAAATTCGCGGTTACGACCTCGGGTATCCTCTGGGGGGCGGGAGGGGTGCGGACGGTTACCCTGGAGAGTCCCGGGGTCGTGGTGCTGGTGGACGCGACGGCGAAACGGGTCTTCGGTCAGGGTACCGTGAGGTCCCAGCGCTGGGCGGCAGCGAGAATAGTTTGCAAGGAAGGGACCTGCCGTGTCCAGTAGAGGAGTAATTGCCGTGCTGGCATGCGCGCTTGCCGCAACCGTTTTCCAGGTGTGGACCGCCGACCCGGACGTGTTCTGGCACCTGAAGGTGGGGGAATGGATAGTTCGGAACCACGCCGTGCCGCGGGTGGACGTTTACTCCTGGTCGGCTTACGGCCAGCCCTGGACGGCCCACGAGTGGCTGTGGGAGGTGCTTATGTATCTTCTCTACAGTGTCCTCGGCCTTCCAGGCCTGTGGCTCCTGGTGTTCGTTTCCGCAGCGGCGTGCGGGTTGTCCATCCGGGCGGGCCTGCTGGCCCGTGGGGCGGACCGTGTAGTAGCCTCCGTGGGTGGAGCGGCATCTCCCTTCCTGCTGGCCTCCTGGTTGAAGCCCTGGCCCCAGGCGGGGGTCTACGCGCTGTTCTCCGTTTACCTGTATTTATCCCTGCACGGGAGGTGGGGGAAAAGGGAAACACTCGGGGTCTTCTTCCTGGCCGCCCTGTGGTCGAACATCCACGCTACCGCGTGCATGCTCCCTTTGCTCCTGTTAGCCGAATTTGCAGGGCTGAAGCTGCTGGAGAGGAGAGCAGAAAGGGGTTTGTTCCTTGCTTTTGCTGCGTCCTTCCTGGGAACGCTGGTGAACCCGCACGGACCCGGGCTGTGGGCCTATGTGGTGAGGGAGGGGTTGTTGTCGCACCACTACAGGGAATACATAGCTGAGTGGATGCCCTTTTACTTCGGCTCGCCGGACCTGGTGATCTCCTTCTTCGCATGCGCCGCGATTATGCTCTGCGCTGCATCTCAGGGCAGGATGAAGACCCTGGAGTTTGCCCGGGCGGCTGGCTTCTGGGCGCTGGCTTTGCTCTCCAGGATATACATGCCTTACGCCGTTTTGAGTACGGCAGTTTTATTCGGAACGTTAAAATTGCGCTTCAGGGAACGCTTCCCGGAGGTACTGGCGGCGTTCGCCCTGGCCGGGGCGGTAGTATTCCTCGCCGCGAAAAGCGTCCCGGCAGACCTGGACCGCGTTGCGGGAAAGTCTTACCCGGTGCAGGCCGTGAAGTTCGTAAAGAAGGAGGGCTACAGCAAGGTCTTCAATGATTACGGTTGGGGAGGCTTCCTTATCTTCAAGGAGGTACCCGTGTACATAGACGGCAGGGCCGACCTGTACAGATTCGAGAACATTTTAAAGGGTTACCTGGAGCTTTCCAAAACCGGGGGAATAAGCCGTTACGTCGCGGGTACCGGGGCGGACGCGGCGCTGGTGATCAAGAATTCCCTGCTGGATCGCGCCCTGGAGGAATCCCCCCGCTGGAGATGTGCCTACCGGGACGAAGTATCGGTTGTATACGAGCCCGTACCCTGACGGTGCGGGCTTTCTTTTTTTGGGGAGGTGCTTCAAATGCTCAGCGTGGTGATACCTGCATACAACGAAGAAACCCGCCTGCCGGGTGCCCTGGGGGCCGTCATGGAGTACCTTGCCGGACGGGAACACGAAATAGTCGTTGTTGACGATGGCTCTTCAGACCGTACGGCGGAGATCGCTGAAAAATTCGGATGCCGGGTGGTCAGGCACCCGCGCAACCTGGGCAAGGGCGCGGCGGTCAAGACCGGCGTTATAGCTTCCAGGGGAGAGCTAGTGCTGGTGACGGACGCCGACCTGGCCGCGCCTGTAACGGAGCTGTCGAAGCTGAAAGACGCCCTGGAGAGGGGTGCCGATATAGCCATAGGTTCCCGTGATGTCCCGGGAGCGAGGGTAAGAAGGGCCTCCCTGAAGCGGAAGCTGGCGGGGAGGCTCTTCAACATCCTGGTGCGGCTCTTCACGGGGCTGCCCCACCGGGACACCCAGTGCGGGTTCAAACTGTTCCGGGGGGATGCCGCCAGGTTGCTCTTTTCCCTGGCTGAGTGCCGGGGGTACTGCTTCGACGTAGAGGTTTTAGTTCTGGCCCGGGAGATGGGCTTCAAAGTTGAGGAGGTGGGGGTAAGCTGGACGGACGTGCCCGGTTCGAAGGTGAGGTTGATCAGAGACGGGTGCAGGATGTTCAGGGAACTGGTGCAAATTCGAAGGAGGTCTGTCGGGAACTCTTCTTCGGCGATAGCTGGTACTTCCGCGCCCGGAAGCGCGTCCTCTCCGGTTTCGTGAGGCGGCACCTGCCCGGCGGATCCCGTGTCCTGGACGTGGGTTGCGGGGACGGCTGGCTGGCGGAGGCACTACCCGGGTATGAGTGGCACGGTGTGGAGCCGGACTCTGTGCTCCGGGAGAAGGCGCTGGCAAAAGGCATCAGGGCAGAGCCGGGTAGGGCCGGGGAGCTGCCCTTCCCGGACGGGCATTTCGACACTGTGTGCCTGTTCGACGTGCTGGAGCACCTGCCGGAAGAAGGCCCGGCTCTACATGAGGTGCGGAGAGTGCTGAGGCCCGGTGGGTTGCTATTCGTGTCCGTGCCCCTACACCCGGAACTGTGGTCGGAACATGATGAAAGGTGCGGGCATTACAGGAGGTACAGGAAGGGGGAGGTGGTAGGGTTTCTAAAAAAGTATGGTTTTTGCGTTTTGGAGAGGCGGTTTTTCCTTTCGCTATTTTTGCCGCTGGCCTTTCTGGTTCGGTGGGTTTTTTCCGGTGGTAGTGCAGGGATGCAACTACCGGGGTGGATGGAGGGGGTGGTATACCGGGTGGCGGTTTTCGATGCAAAGTTGAGGTTACCATTTGGGTTGACGGAGGTTATTGTTGCTTGCTGGGCGACCCCAGCTATATAGTCAACGAGACCCTGATCGACGGCAGGCTCAAACCCGATAACGTGGATCAAGTTAACGTGTCGGAAGGGCAGGCTTACGCCACGGTGGAGGTGCGCTACAACCAGCCGAGCATTGTCCCCGGGGCGGGGGCTCTGTTCGGGGGGAATTTGTTTGGCGACACGATACCCCTGTCGTCGAAGAGCGTGTTTAAGATTGAGCAGTAAGGTGAGCTTTATCTTTATATTGTGCGAACTGTCAGGTGAGAGAGGAGGCTTTTGTAAAAATGAGATTCGCTAAAATTACATTTTTAATGATAATTACCATCATATCCCTGCTAACCTTTTCAACGGGGGCTTCTGCCGGTAGCTGGGTGGACATGGGGTATGTCCCGGGTAAAATAACAATTGCGCCGGA
The DNA here is from genome assembly GCF_030813795.1 of Desulfofundulus luciae. NCBI lineage: Bacteria > Bacillati > Bacillota > Clostridia > Eubacteriales > Peptococcaceae > Desulfofundulus > Desulfofundulus luciae. The sequence continues at coordinate 22,142 of NZ_JAUSUX010000028.1, forward strand.
TGGAACTATCTGGTCTGCCGGTGGAAGCGGTACCCTTGGACGGGTTAAATACTGGAACGGCTCTGGTTGGAAGGATATCCCTGCGCCAACGCTGTCTTATCAAGGAGATCCAACAGATGGTAGTTCTTATGATGAATTTATCACTGGCATAGCTGTAAGAAGTGACGGCACGTTATTTATTTGTACTGATGGTAATTATTCAGGTGCCAGTGGCGGTAGAGTGTTGAAATATGTGAATGGTAATTGGGTTTCAGATAGCCCAGCCTCTGAAGCTTATAGAGATATTGCCGCCGATCACAATGGTAATATATGGGTTCAAAGTTATAAATATAGAGGATATTATAATATCCATAAACTTTCAGGTTCTGGATGGGTTTTAGAATCATCCACTATTGATACATTCTTTAGCGCTGATTTTACTATTTTGGACGATAGAGTGGTAACGGCTAAACGATATTACGGCTCTTATGTGTATCAACGTTACTATTCATCCTCTTCTTGGGAGGGTATGGGTAGTAGTACTTCTAACATAATAAACGCAGTTTCAAAAACCATTGACGGAAAAGTAATAATAGGTTGTAGTGATGGTCACGTTTATTATTGGAATGGTTATTCGTGGGTAGATATGGGGATACCTGCTCCAGGTGGTTATGCTGTATACTCTCTTGCTAATGCTCCTGATGGAAGTATTTTAGCGGGTACTGATAAAGGGTTTGTATCTCGCTATAACGGTTCATCTTGGGACGTTTTGGGCCAGGTATGTAATTACAGAATTATAAAGCAAATAATTTTAGGTGACAATGGCGATATAATAGTAAGAAGTGATACTAACCAGGTGATGAGGTATAGTTCGGATCTTTTTTCTTTAGTACCTAGTCCAAACGGGCCTACGGGTAAACTTGTAATTGACTCGAGGTATTTGGGATTTGCCCCTGTCCATCTTAAACTTCAGCAAAGTACAGATGGAGTCAACTTTAGCGATTGTTTTACAGTGTCTAACGGCAGCAAATATATCTTTACACCTACTAAAACCTCATACTACTTCAGATTTAAGTGGTACTGGCCATATATTACAAGTGGTCATAAGACAAATTATTCAAACGTTGTTGGGCCAGTTCAGGCTATTGTAGGCAGTCCAACTTTAAATATTTCTTCTACAGGTATAGCTGCATGGGATGCTGTTCGTGGCCGCTCAAAAGTGGTACTATCTTGGTCTCCTTTAACAAACGCAACTAATTACAGGTTGTATATATTTGATGGAAATCAGTATAGGAGTAAGGATTTGGGCAATGTAAATTCTTGGGACAGTAGTATAGCTAAGGTATTTCCTTATCCTGGTGATTTACCTGAGAATAACAGTATATCCGCTGATATATTCAGGTGGGACGGTTCCGGGTTGGATCTAGAAGACGATCCCAGGCGACTTTATAGGTCTACTCAAGGAACTAGCTATGATAATTCAACAAACTATTGGTTCCGTATTGTAGCTACAAACCAATGGATGGAAACAGATCTTTGGGCAACATCTGCGGTCAAAACGCCCACCCTACCAAATGCGACTGATACTGAGAAGCCTGCCGGTTCAGTCAGTGTCGTCTCACGGGAGGGGCTAGAAAAAACATATGACACCAGGATAAAAATAATAGTAAACGCCAGCGATGGTTTAAGCGGTGTTCGCCGTGTGGAACTGTCAAATGACGGCGTAAGCTATACGCAAAAATACGAAGCCCCCTTAAATCCTGACAACGGAACCGGAGTGGCAAACTATTCAAGTACCTTCGACTGGGACTTGCCGCTTGGGGCAGGCACCAAGGTTGTCTATGTCCGGATTACCGACGCCGTGGGCAACCAGAAAGTGGTCACGGACACAATCGCCCTAGCTGAAGATATGCTTCCGCCGTCGATCAGCCTGCTGATTAACGATGGAGCGACGTCCACTACTACCAAGGACGTAACCCTCACCATTTCCGCATCCGACAATGCCAGTACTGCTTCGCAAATGCAGATGGCTTTCTCCAACAACGGAAGTCTCTGGTCGCCCTGGGAGCCGTACCAGCAGACAAAAACGTGGGACATTACCAACTCCAGCTACGGCGGTACCTCCGGAGCCGGCGTGAAGAAAGTCTATGTCCGCATATACGACCAGGCCCAGAATATCGGGCTGGCCAGCGCGGAGATAGCGTACAACCCGAACCCGCCGGTGGCCAGCGGCGTCACGTTTACGGGCGGCGTAAGCGGGACGTACAGCGGTCAGCCTGCCATCTTCGTGAAGGGCGACATGCCAATCCTGAACGTCACGGCCACAGGAGCCGCAAAGATGCGCTACGATAATGGTATCGGTGTCTGGTCAGATTGGGAGCCTTACGTCTCCAGCAAGCAAATCGTCCTGGCAAAATCTTCTGGTGTGTGCCGGGTGAGGGTCCAGGTGGCGGACTCTTACGGCGTAGCATCGGAACCCGTGGAAACGCTGGTCGTGGTAGATAACAAGGCGCCGACGATAATTAAAGTTTCCGGCCAGAACGGCACGACGGCTACATCTACCGGCACATTTTATGTGATGGTGCAGGCGACCGACGACATGCCCGGCCAGCTCCAGGCCTGCGCCTCCGTGGACGGCGGAGCCTTCGGGAGCTGGTACAACGTACCGCAGAGCGCGATACCGGTAACGCTTTCTACGACGGGGGCGCACAGTATCACGGTAAAGGTAAAGGACCTGGCCGGGAACGAATCCCAGGCTAACATGACGGCGTTTAAGGTGGCAGCGTGATGCTTTTAGCCCCGGGAATTTCCCCGGGGATTCTATTTTTTCAGGAGGTGGTCCCTTTTGCCCCGTGCGCCGACCGGGACGATCGCTGTTCTGTCTTTGGGCAACCTGTCTGTTTCAGCAGCACTGTATACCGTCTTGACTTTAGGGACGCCCGGTTGGGCGGAAGAACTGAAAACTTTTCTTTTATGCACGGCGGCCGGAACCTTATCGGCCGTATCGCTGAACTAGATCTTGAAGGAGGGGGAAGACATGTTCGGACGTAAAAAAGAAAACGGTATCAACTGGGAAGAGAAGATTAAACCTGACGCGGCGGAAGAAAAGGCGGAAGAAAAGATGGAGATTGAAGAGCAGGCCCCGAAAGCGGTCCTGCCGGGGAAAGCGGCTTCGGAAGCGGCGAAAGCCCTTGACGGGATCAAGGCGCTCATCGAGTCTTTGCAGGTGACCGACGAAGCGACCTGGGCGGAAGTGGAGGAAAAGGGCCGGAAGGCACTGGGGTCGCTGGTCAAGATGGAGTCCGCTCTGGAAACCGCCCTGGGGGCATCCAGGGAAGCTCGTGCCGTTCTGGAAGAATTTATGACCGCCGTTGGTGAACGCCGTTGATGGTGCGGAAGGTCTTGCTGGCACTGACTGCGGCGTTACTCCTGGCCGTCCTGGGTTATGGAGCCTGGCGGGTTTCCACTTCGGCACCGCCCAAGAGGGTTGCCGAAGCCTACGTCCGCGCCCTGGCCGCCGGGGACGCCGAAGCTGCTCTGCAATATTCCTCCGGCAGCGCAGCTTTTGCGGCTTCCCGGATGAAAGATAGCAAGGTCTTGGCAAAAGTCGAAGACGTATCCTGCTCTGTAGCCGCCCTGGGCCGGGGCTGGGCCAAAGTGCTGGCCACGGTGGAACTGACCCTGCAGGACGGGTCGGCTGACGTGGGGTGGTACAGCATGGACATGACAAAAACCGGCCAGGGCTGGAAGGTCGCATCTTTCCGGGAAGCGGAGCCAGATATGTCAGGAGTAAGCCTGTTTGTAAGCGGGGCGAAAGCGGATGCAGCAAAGCGGGTTTTTCAGGGTTACCTTGACGCCCTGGCCGCTGGGGACTGGCAGGGGGCGACGAAGTATCTGGCCGGCCCGGCCAGGAGGAGCCAGGAGATGGGAGCGGCGGTCATCGGAAAGGGGGTGGTGATTGGCAAAGTTGAGGAACTAAAAGCAGAGCCGGTATGGAAGCGGGGAGAGGAAGCCGTCATCAGGTTTAATTATATCGTAGATGGCAGGAACGTTTCGGTGCTTGCTTTTTTCTACAGGACCGTGGATGGCTGGAAAATCACAGAGATCGTCCAGAATTAGTGCCGCCGGGTTGCGCCGGCGGTTTTTCTTTTTTGTGAGGTGATTTTTGTGCAAGTCGGTCTTTTCTACCTGCTTTTATCTTTGGCCGCCCTGGCTTTTTGGCTCTTGGAGCCTTCCTGCGCTTCCGGCGCATGTTCTGCGGTAGCCCAACTGGATTCTTTCCTGGGCCGTCCCTGGTGGCTTTGGGGTGCGCTTTACTACTCTGTGGCGGGCATCCTGTGCCTGGGCCTACTTAAGAACCGGTTGACGGGGACCCTTCTGGCTGCCGGTGCGGTCTTCCACGCGGGGCTGGTCGGGTACGGTTACGCCGTGACCGGGCATGTTTGCCCGGCCTGCTGGAAGTTTGCAGCAATAGGCGCGCTGCTGGCCGTATTCTATTGGGGCCTACCGGACAAAAAGCCCGGGCACACGGCGTATGTTTCCGCCGGCCCTGCCCGGGCGCTGGCAGTGATAGCCCTGACCCTGCTGGTTGTCAATCCCGGGACGAAGCCGGTTGCTGTTCCGCCCGCGACTGCGGCAGCCATGGCGGCGGTTACGGAAAGTCAATCCGGCAGTTTTAAGACTGGGGAACCAAAAGCAACTAACGAGACAGCCCCTGACCAGATCCGGGTATTTACTTCGGATGAGAGGGAAACATACCTGGACCTGCGGGAGAAGCCCGCCCTGTTCTTCGCGGCGTGGTGCCCGCACTGCCTGGAGGCACTGAGGGACGCGGCCAGGCTGTCTCCAGAAAAACGCCCATATCTGGTCGTCACTTACCTTCGAGAAGGGGATGCCGAAAAAGCGAGGGAAAAGCTGGCCGAAAACGGCCTGGCTGGGGAGTCATACTACCTGGCCGAAAACCCACCGGAAGGAGTGCAGGGGGTTCCCGCCCTGGTCTGGATGGAAGGGTCTGAGCTGAGGCACGTCGAAGGGGCCGGGGCGATTGCTGAAAAACTGGGAATACCAAAACTTCTGGGATACGCCGAAATCCCAAGTCCGCCGGACGGGGGCGGGAAGAATGCGGCCCTGGCGGCGGCACTGATAAACGGCAAGATAATCCAGCCTGGCGAAGTGTTCAGCTTCAACCGGGTGGTGGGGCCGCGCACGGTATCCAGGGGTTTCGTAGAGGGGAGGTCCATCGTCGAGACGGTCTACGGCCCCAAGGCGGTGCCCGACGTGGGAGGGGGCGTGTGCCGGACGGCTACGGCCCTCCACCTGGCGGTGCTAAAAGCGGGTCTACAGGTGGTGGAACGCCATGACCACAGCATGCCGGTGAATTACGCGGGCCTGGGGAATGATGCGGCAGTAGCCTGGCCGTACTGGGATTTCCGGTTCAGGAACACATCAGGGAAAACTCTGGCAATCAAAACCCGTAGTGATCACGGAAAGCTGAGGGTGGAATTATGGGCGCTCCGGTAAGGACTGATTACTTGGACTTTTACTCTACCTTTTTTCGTTTTTATGGGGAGATTGCATGGAGATTAGATAAACGTGCCATGGAGCAGTTTTATAAACTTCCGCCGGGAATACACCTGAATTCATTCAGGTGATGAAAGGCGGCCGTATTTCAGCAGGGGGAGACCGCTTAACAACGGTCTCT
>NZ_JAUSUX010000029.1 GCF_030813795.1 Desulfofundulus luciae
CGCTTCAGTTCCGTCTGTGACAGGGTAACCATCTCCTTCATACTGACATTTTCACTGACGGATTTTACCCTGACAATATCACAGACGGATCACAGGCTCGGGAAAAATCCTTGACTTTTCGTAAACCTTGTAGGATAATATTTTTTGCGGGCGGGATGTAGCTCAGTTTGGCTAGAGCGCACGGTTCGGGACCGTGAGGTCGCAGGTTCAAATCCTGTCATCCCGACCAGTATTTTTTATTGTGAAGGTGACCCGGGTCAGACCCGGGTTTTGTTTTTGTCGCTTGATAAACCTGTTTCCCTGGTGGGTAATCCATGCTATAATTTATATTAATTGATTACGGTTATTTTCAGGAGGGGATGGTTTTGAAACTACTCATCATGGGGCCGCCAGGGGCCGGGAAGGGTACCCAGGCCGAAATGCTGGTGAAGGAACTGAATATTACCCACATTTCCACGGGAGACATGTTCCGGGCAGCAATTAAAGAAGGTACGGAGATGGGGAAAAAAGCCAAGGAATATATGGATAAGGGCGAATTGGTCCCCGATGATGTGGTCGTAGGCATGGTGCGGGACCGCCTGCAAAAGCCCGACTGTGAGAAGGGCTTCCTGTTGGATGGATTCCCCCGAACCCTGGCCCAGGCCCAGGCACTGGATGACACTCTCCAAACCATGGGCATCCGGCTTGATGCAGTAATTAACATTGCCGTACCCCGGGACAAGCTTATGGCTCGCCTCACCGGCCGCCGGGTTTGCCGCGGTTGCGGCGCCAGCTATCATATCCTGTTTAACCCACCCCAGGTGGAGGGCAAATGCAATAGCTGCGGCGGTGAGCTCTACCAGCGCAGCGATGACAACGAGGAAGCTGTAGCCAACCGCCTGGATGTTTACGAAGCCCAGACCCAACCATTAATTGATTATTACGCCGACAAGGGACTGCTCAAAAATATTAACGGTGACCAGGAAATTAAAAAGGTGCTGGAAGACATTCTGGCCAGCCTAAAATGATAAATTTTCAAAGCCCCCGGAATTTCACCGGGGGCACATTTAACTTAATTTTTGTGAAAGGAAATGGTTATGCAGTGCTATGCCGGTCTGGCACACATTTACGATTTTTTAGTGGCCGGGGTGGACTTTGAGGGCTGGGCTGATTACCTGGAGGAAATTCTACTGAGATTTAACTTTCACCCCCGTACGATCCTGGATCTGGCCTGTGGTACGGGGAATACCACCCTGCCCCTGGCCCGCAGGGGTTACCGGGTCATGGGATTGGATCTTTCCCCGGCCATGGTTGCCATTGCCAGAGAGAAGGCTGCAAAACAGGGGTTGGCGGTAAATTTCTTTACCGCCGATATGCGTTCTTTTCAGCTTAAGGAACCGGTAGACTTAATTACCTGCTTTCATGATGGATTAAACTATCTAGTAGACTACAGGGATCTGAAAAAGACCTTCCGACAGGTGAGAAAAAATCTTACGCCCGGTGGACTGTTCGTTTTTGATTTAAATGCCATTCGATGGTTGGCTGGCACCACCCCTGAAGTAACCGTAGTGAACGAACCGGATATGACCCTAATCTGGCAGAGCTGCTACCGGCCCGTAAATTGCAGCTGGGAAGTTCAGCTCACCGCCTTTGTCCGGGAAGGGGAATACTATTATAAATTTACCGAACAACACGTGGAGTACGGCTACACACCGGAGCAAATACAGCAGGCCTTGCAAGCCGCGGAACTTAAGCACCTCGCTTCCTACGATGCCTTTTCCTTTAACCCCATTCATACAGAAAGCCGGCGTCATTTTTATGTCGCCCAAAGGAGTTGATTGCGTGTCCGCACCAGACATCCCCCGAGTGGAGTTTGCCATCATTGGCGGGTCAAGTACCTTTAGCTTAAATTTCCCTGAAGACCTGGGTGCTCCCGATGTCCAGGTTCTGGCTGAAAAACTGGTTTTCCCCACGCCCTACGGGGACAGTCCTCCCTTAAAGTTGTTTACCCTCGGGAAGAAAAAAGTGTTAACCGCAAAAATGCACGGCTGGCGCCGGGGGACAAGCCGGGGCAGGGCCTCCCAACAACTCTTCTGGGTGCTGCGGGAAGCAGGTGTAAAGAGAATTTTAGCCGAGGGCGGGGTAGGATCCATCAACCACCTGCTTAAGCCCCGGGATATTCTGGTTGCCTCGGATTACCTGGACTTTTCCATGCGCAAAGACGTGGGCCTCGATGGTGAATTCCTGCTCACCATGCGCCAGCCCGTTTGCCCCGTCCTCCGGGACGCCCTGATCAACGCGGCCGAAAAAAGTACGCCGGGACGGGGGCGCATTTTTGACCGGGGAATTTATGCCGTCACCGACGGACGTCATTTTGAAAGCCCGGCCGAGATAGCCATGTTGGGACGCTTAGGAGCCGATATAGTGGGGCAGAGCATGTGCCCCGAGGTTTATCTGGCCAGGGAAATTGGTGCCTGCTACGGCCGGGTGGATATAGTGACCAACTACGCCGAGGGTGTGGTCAGTGAATGGGAGCACCGGGAACTAGCCGATATTTTTTATCGTGAAGCGCACCGCATGGGGGGCATTCTCCTGGAGGCTATGCGCCAAATCGATGCCCGGCAGGAATGTGGTTGTGCAAATTTACGCCATCCCACCCTGCTTAAGGAATAAATTACCAGACAAAATAGCCGGGTGCATTTAATATAGTTTTTAATGTAATCGGGGTACAAGGAGGTGGATGGGCAAGAGAAAAGGATTCCCTGCCACAATTAATAAATTGTCCAGAAATCTCCAAAAAACTATGGAAAAAGCTCTGTGGAGCGCCAATAAAGGCGCTCCAAAATTTTTATCCTCCCACATGGAGAGATAAAAAGGATTTTTGAAGATTTTGTGGAATTAACTTACCGTTTAGTTAAAAAACATGATTACCAGCCAAAACAAAGGGGAGGTGACGGTGCCCGGGAGGTTCATAGCAGTTACTGATAAACCAACAAATATTAAAAAAGCATAATAACTAAATGCAAAAATGGTTAAGATGCCGCGAGTGTTCAGAGGAGCAGCCCGAGGCGGTAAGCCGATGAACGGGATACCAGCGGCATTTCCTGGGGAAGGAAAAGGGATGACCCGAAAGGCATGTGTACCGAGTAGGCGACCGCGTTTAGCCGGTATCGTTAAAACCGGTAGGCGCTCTAACAGAGCGGCGTCTGCGGCGGCGAGCACGCCGCCTCTACTCCAGTCAACCTGCGGGCCTGGGGTACGGGAACGGATAGCCGTTCCGTGGACGCACCGGGTGAGACTCCCGGGCCGAGGCCTCCCTGTCGCTTCAGCCCGCTCCCAGGAGTGGGCAAATCCAATCCAGAAAGGAGCGAAAACCTGGTCATGGGGAGGCCGGGTTCACAAAAACTAACAGTTGTTAGGTTTTGTGAGCTTTTTTGAACCAGGTACGACCCGTGCGTAAGAAATTATGGTCCATTCTTTTAGTTGTAGTGCTCAGTTTGGCCCTGGTGGTTACGGGCTGTGGCGGCCAAGGCGCCTCGGGGGAAAAGGTGATCAAGATCGGGTTTATTGCCCCCTTGACCGGCGATGTAAAGACCTTTGGCGAATCGGCCCAGAAAGGTTTTGACCTGGCTTTAGAACAGGCCGGTTACAAGGCGGGGGATTTTAAAATTGAACCCGTAAAAGCTGATGATCGTAACGACGCCACGGAAGCTGTCAACGTTGCCACCAAACTGATTACCCAGGATGGCGTCAAGGCCATTGTAGGTTCCCTTACTTCCTTAACCACCATTCCCATTTCCAAGTTTGCCAATGATAACAAGGTGGTCTTGATTACCGGCACGGCTACCAGCCCCAAGGTTACTGTAGACGAGGGTAAGCGCAAAGAATATATCTTCCGGGCCTGTTTCATTGACCCCACCCAGGGTACTGTGGCAGCCAAGTTTGCCCTGGAAAAACTTAAGCTAAAAACTGCCGCCATCCTTTATGACCAGGGTAACGACTATACCATTGGCCTAGCCAACAACTTCAAGGAAGCCTTCACTGCCGGTGGAGGACAAGTACTGGCCATGGAAGCCTATGCCAAGAATGACACCGATTTCTCCGCAGTGCTGACCAACATTGCCAAGAAAAATCCCGACATTCTCTACCTGCCGGACTACTACCAGAAGGTCAGCCTGATAGGCCAACAGGCCAGGGATAAAGGCATCAAGGCCGTATTTATCGGCGGCGACGGTTGGGACTCCAGCGACCTCGATTACAAGACCATGGAAGGCGGTTATTTCACCAACCACTACTCCGCACAAGATCCCAGGCCCGAGGTACAAAACTGGGTCAAGCAGTTTAAGGAAAAGTACGGTCAAGAGCCCGACGCTTTTGCTACTCTGACCTACGACGCCACCAACCTGCTGCTCAATGCTATTAAGACCGCGAATAGCGATGACCCGGCCAAGATTAAAGAAGCCTTGCAGAACACCAAGGACTTCTCCATCGTAAGCGGCGAGAAAGTTTCCTTCGACGAGAACGGCAACCCGATTAAGCCGGTAACCATACTCAAAATAGAGGGCGGCAAGCAGAAGTTCGTCACGGCCATCAAGCCCAATTAAAACGGCAACAGAAAGCGGGGAGGCGGGAAACCCCTCCCCGCCTTCAGATTGGTGACTGCAGGAGGTTCAGTAGAGTGGAGCATTTCCTGGAACAGGTGTTGAACGGCTTACAACTGGGACTCATGTACGCCCTGATTGCCCTGGGCTACACCATGGTTTACGGAGTGGTGCAACTGATTAACTTCGCCCACGGTGACGTCTTTATGGTGGGGGCTTTTCTTGGCTACTTTGGCTTTGCCGTATGGGGGTTGCCCCTGCCCGTGGCCATACTTACGGCCATGGTAGCCTGTGCCCTGCTCGGGGTGATCATTGAACGGGTAGCTTACCGTCCCTTGCGTTATGCTCCGAAAATTGCCGCCCTGATTAGCGCCATCGGTGTATCGCTCTTTTTAGAGTACTTCAGCAGCCTTAAGTTCGTATTTGGCCCCAATTACCGGGTGGTGCCGCGACCCTTTCCTGAAGTACAGTGGAATATTGCCGGCCTCTCCGTCAGCAATATTCAAGTGATCGTTTTTGTGGTTGTTCTGTTCATGCTTATCCTGCTCCAAATACTAATTTACCGTACGAAAACTGGTATGGCCATGCGCACGGTGGCCGTAGATCATAACGCCGCCCGGCTGATGGGCGTAAATGTGGATACCACCATATCCATTACCTTCGCCATCGGGTCGGCCTTTGCCGCCCTGGGAGGTGTTTTATACGCCATTGCCTATCCCCAGATTCACCCCTTCATGGGTATCATGCCCGGTTTAAAGGCCTTTACCGCCGCCGTACTGGGCGGAATCGGGATCATTCCGGGAGCAGTACTGGGCGCGCTTATTATGGGTCAGGTGGAAATCCTGACTTCCGCCTATATATCTTCCCAAATGCGAGATGCCATTGCCTTTGCCATTTTGATTCTGGTTCTCCTAGTCCGGCCTACGGGGCTGCTGGGCCGTACGGAAACAGAAAAAGTATAACGTCATAAAGCAGGTGAAGGGGCAGATGAAATTATCACGCAACACGTTTTTCTTCTTTGCAGGGGCAGCGTTCTCCTTTGCCCTGGTCAAAGCCATGCAATTGAGTGGGATGCTTACTCCCTACTGGCAACTGGTGCTGGACCAGGCCCTGATTATTGTCATCGGTGCCCTGGGGCTTTCCATCATCTACGGCTTCACGGGGCAGTTTTCCCTGGGCCACGCAGCTTTTTACGGTCTGGGAGCTTATACGGCGGGAGCCCTGGACAAGGTCTATGGAAACGGCAATATGCTGTTTTTCTTTCTATCCCTCCTGGCCGGGGCTGCGGTAGCAGGTCTGGTAGCATTGCTGATCGGCATGCCCATTTTAAGGTTGCGTTCCGACTACCTGGGCATCGCCACCCTCGGGTTTGGTATTATTGTTAGAGTAGGCATGGAAAACGGCAACAAGCTGTTCCCGGTGCTGGGCGGAGCCACGGGGATGAGCGGCACACCCCAGGTAGCCGACTTCGATCTGATCTTTATCCTGACGCTGATTGTAATTCTGCTGGTGCGTAATTTCATTTTTTCTACTTATGGTCGTGCCTGCACCTCCATCCGGGAAGATGAAATTGCTGCCGATGTAATGGGCATTGACACCACCCGTTACAAGGTCATGGCCTTTGTCCTGGGCTGTGCCCTAGCGGGCCTGGCCGGAGGCATTTACGCCCACCGTTATCCCTTTTTGCACCCGGCCAGTTTTGATTTCCTGAAATCCTTTGACTTCCTCCTCATTGTGGTGCTGGGCGGGCTGGGAAGCATGACGGGCACTATTGTCACGGCAGTGGGCTGGGTCTTCTTGCTGGAAGTTCTGCGTGTGGTCCTGGGACAAAACTTTATTGACTGGCGCGGAGTTATTTACGCCCTCATTCTAGTCGTTTCGATTATCGTTAGACCCCAGGGTCTTTTCAGCGGCAAGGAATTGCGGTTATTAGTCCCTGATCATCTGAAAATGGTGACCGGAAAGGAGCACACCCATGCCGGTTCTGGAAATTAGTAACATGTCCAAAGCCTTTGGCGGCCTCAAAGCAGTGAACAATTTTAGCTTAAGACTGGATGAGGGAGAGATTGTCGGCCTCATTGGCCCCAACGGTGCGGGCAAAACCACAATTTTCAATCTGATCACTGGCCTTTATAAACCAACCGCTGGTACCATACATTTCTGTGGAGAAGATATTACAGGCCTGCCGCCTTTTAAGATTTCCCAGCGGGGCATAGCGAGGACATTTCAAAATATTCGTCTCTTCAAAGGAAATACGGTGCTGGACAATGTGCGGGCAGTGTTTCATCCCCGCATTAAATATAACTTTTTTGATGCCCTTTTACGAACGCCCCGGTATAACGCTGAAGAAGCAAGGGTTACCCGGGAAGCAATGGAACTGCTGGAGGCATTAAACCTGGCCCACCGGGCAAATGAAAAGGCAGCCAACCTGGCTTACGGGGATCAACGGCGGCTGGAAATTGCCCGGGCGCTGGCCACGCACCCCAAACTACTGCTCCTGGACGAACCGGCGGCGGGAATGAACCCGGCAGAAGTGAAGCGCATGGTGGAGTTGGTCCGCTACATCAAGGAGAGATTTAAACTGACGGTATTACTAATTGAACACCAGATGGGTATGGTTATGAACCTGTGCGAGCGGCTTGTGGTCATGGACTTTGGACAAATTATTGCAACAGGTACGCCCCTGGAAATCCGAAACAACCCGGTGGTTTTGGAGGCCTACCTGGGCAAGGGGGCGACGGTGGCTTGATCCTGGAAGTAAAAGACCTTGAAGTTTATTATGGTTCCATCCGTGCATTACAGGGGATTTCCTTTTACGTCGAGAAAGGGGAAATAGTTACCCTTATCGGAGCCAATGGCGCGGGAAAATCCACCACCCTGCGTACCATCTCGGGGCTGTTAATTCCCCGCCAGGGAGAAATCTATTTCCAGGGCAAAAAAATAAATCGTACCCCGGCCCACCAGATAGTGAGAATGGGCATTTCGCATGTGCCGGAAGGGCGGCAAATATTCCCCAATCTCACCGTCATGGAAAACCTTTTGATGGGAGCCTACACCCGCCGTAACCGGGCCGAGGTACAGGAAAGCCTGGAAGAAGTATTGAAACGTTTTCCCCGTTTACGGGAACGGGCCAAACAACTGGCCGGCACCCTGTCCGGCGGGGAGCAGCAAATGCTGGCCATGGGCCGGGGATTAATGAGCAAACCCACTTTGCTTATTCTAGACGAACCGTCCATGGGCCTGTCGCCCCTGCTGGTAGAAGAGATCTTTGAGATTATCAAGAACATCAACCAACAGGGAACTACTGTGCTCCTGGTGGAACAAAATGCCTATATGGCATTGCAGATAGCTCACCGGGCGTACGTGCTGGAAACAGGTCGCATTGTCTTAAGCGGTACTTCAGCAGAAGTACAGGCCAACCCGCAAATACGGAGCGCCTATCTGGGCGAAGTGGAGGAGGGGTCTTAAAACAGGTGGGATGTCATCCGCAGGGCTCAAATGCCTTTGAAATGTGCCCGTAGGATGTTATGTACCACGCGCTCAATTAAAGTTACCAAGACAAACAGACTTAAGGTATGCTTAAAAACAGTTTTGTATCTTCGGGGGGTGACCTAATGTACGACGTAGCCATTATCGGAGGTGGCCCGGCAGGATTAACGGCCGGGATTTATGCTGCACGGGCAAAACTCAAAAGTTTGTTAATTGAACGGGGTATGACCGGTGGCCTGGCAGCTACCACGGAATTTATTGAAAATTATCCGGGTTTTAGCGAAGGCATTGGGGGCCCGGAATTGATGAGCCGGATGGAAGCCCAGGCCAGGCGTTTTGGCCTGGAAATCCTTAACTCTAATGTTGAAGCCCTCAAAAAAGAAAACCTGAACTTCGCAGTAAAGACAGAGGACACTGAGATCATGGCCCGTACGGTCATCGTGGCCACCGGGGCGCAACCCCAAAGATTAAACGTCAGGGGTGAAGAAACTTTTCATGGCCGGGGGGTCTCTTATTGTGCCACCTGTGACGGGGCCTTTTTCAAAGACAAACGCGTGGCGGTAGTGGGCGGTGGAGACGCAGCAGTAGAGGAGGCCATGTTTCTTACCAAATTTGCCACCCGGGTGTTTATCATTCACCGGCGCGGTGAATTAAGAGCCACCAAAATCGTGCAAGAGCGGGCCCGGCAAAACCCGCGCATAGAATTTATCTGGCACAGCATAGTGGACGAAATCATGGGCAAGGAAACTGTCACCGGTGTACGCATTAAAGACGTGCGCACCGGCCAAACCAGCGAATTGCCCGTTGATGGGGTGTTCATCTACATTGGGTACAGCCCCAATTCTTCTATAGTGAAAGAGCTTGTTAAGCTGGATGAACGGGGCTATATCCTCACCGACGCAAACATGCAGACCAGCTGTCCCGGCCTTTTTGCCGCGGGCGACGTCCGGCAAAAGTCCCTGCGCCAGGTAGTCACCGCCGTGGCCGACGGCGCTATCGCGGCAGTCAGTGCGGAAAAGTATCTGGAACAAAACCGCTAAAAAGACAAAAAAAAGCTGTATCTGTCGATACAGCGGAGAAAGGGAGAGGAGATTAGGTTGTTTTCATCCTCTGCCCTTATTGTACCCATTACTCCGGGAGCAGAAAAGCTTTGCCGGCCAAACGGTTAGATTTGCTTCCTTAGCGGAAAATAACAGCTCTTACAGTTCAGCGCCCCCCTCGTTTTATGGCGGGCCCTATTTTTTTCCTCGCAGTTACCATTCAGCAGCTCATAAAAACCATCTGGCTGATACCTGCAACATTCCGGCTGCCCCGGGTAGTAAAAGTTTTCCGGGTAGTAAAAGTTTTTATAATTTCCCCTTTTTACACAACAATAGATGCCGTGGGGTGGGTTTTTCAGTTATAATAAAAAGGGGGGAGGGGTACGAATTGAAGGATGTAGCAAGCCTGATAGAAAGATTTCGGGCCGGCGACCCCAGAGCACTGGCGCGGGTAATCAGTTTCCTGGAAAATGAAGAGCCTGTGGTTGAACATATTATGGAACAGATTTATCCCCTAACGGGCCAGGCGTATATAGTGGGTATTACCGGTTCCCCGGGTGCAGGCAAAAGCTCTCTGGTGGACTGTCTTACCACCCTATTGCGCCAGAAAGGGGAAACCATAGGCATTGTTGCAGTGGATCCTACCAGCCCTTTCACTGGCGGGGCACTGCTGGGAGATCGTATAAGAATGCAAAACCACGCCACCGACCGGGGCGTATTCATACGGAGCATGGGCACCCGGGGGAACCTGGGTGGACTGGCCCATACCACCGGCGAAGTGGTTAAAGCGATGGATGCTTTTGGCTTTTCCTGGATTATCGTCGAAACAGTGGGGGTAGGCCAGGCCGAACTGGATATTATGCACCTGGCAGATACCACTGTGGTGGTGTTAACCCCAGGGGCCGGGGACGCCATTCAGACCATTAAGGCTGGCATTATGGAAATAGCCGATGTCTTTGCCATCAATAAGTGCGATTTACCGGGGGCAAATAAAATTGCCGCCGAAGTGGAAATGATGCTGGACATGCAGGAGGGCCGTTTAAACTGGCGACCTCCGGTGGTGAAGACTTCTACCCTGGATGGACGGGGGGTAGCTGAACTACTTGCAGCCATTGAAAGCCACCGGCAGTACCTGCTCCAGGATAAAACCCTCGGGGAAAGACGATGGTTCCGGGCACGAAACGAAACCCTGGAACTGGCACAATACCTCTGGCAGCGCATTATCACCCAGGAGCTGGAATATATTAATCCCATTCTGGATGCAGTTGCCAGGAGGGAAAAAGACCCTTACCGGGGAGCACGGGAGATAACTAAATACTTGCTGGAGAAGTATCACCAAAAACTGGCATCAGGGAGTGAAATAGATACCCCAGAAGGAAAGGTTGGGGTATAATAATCTATAATATTCAATATTTTCTAGCGGAAAGGAGTGGATGTTGCCAGATGAAGGTTACCTTTTTGGGTCACGCAGCCTTTCTCCTGGAGGGTGAGGCAACGGTATTGATTGATCCCTTTATTACCGGTAACCCGGTGACCACCGTTCGGGCAGAAGACCTGCACCCGGACCTGATCCTGGTCAGTCATGGTCATGGCGATCACCTGGGGGACACAATTGAAATCGCTAAAAGATCCGGCGCAACGGTAGTTTCAGTTTTTGAACTGGCCAGTTATTGCAGCCGTCAAGGTGTACAGGTCCACGGCATGCATATTGGGGGCAGCCATCAATTTGGTCCGGTAAAAGTAAAGTTAACGCCCGCATGGCACGGTAGCGGACTGATTACCAACGGGCCGGCTGAATATCTCGGCACCCCCTGTGGCTTTGTTTTTACCCTGGACGGAAAGACCATTTACCATGCCGGAGACACCGGACTATTTGGAGACATGGCCATGGTGGGGCGCCTGCATCCCATTGACCTGGCCCTGTTGCCCATCGGAGATAATTTCACCATGGGCCCCGAAGACGCCCTGGAAGCAGTACACCTGATTAAGCCAAACCTGGTCATTCCGATGCACTACAATACCTGGCCCCTGATTGAGCAGGATCCGCAGGAATTCAAGCGGGTGGTGGAAGCACAAACACCGGCGCGGGTAATCATTCTCGCCCCAGGGGAGAGCTATGAAGTCTAATCAACAACCGGACCCGGCCTGGATGCGGGAACAGGGACAAAAGCTCCTAACATTGTTTAACCAGGCCCTGAACCAGCTGCAGGCGCTCCCACCTGACCCGCAACTGGCCAATTACGCAGCCTTCCTTCACGGGCAAATTTACGGCCTGGCCATTGCCCTACATTTTCTCTTCCCGGGGTCCGGCAATCTGGGGGAAAAGGCCGCTTTAATGGTAAGACCCGTTCTTACCGAACACCGGTGTGAATGTAAAGGTTAAAGGGGAAGGTGCAAGAGGAGGTTTACCTGAACGGTAGCCCCCTCTTTTTTGTTTCTCTTTTTTCCTTTCTTTGAAAAAATTGTCTTAACAGCGTCACACCATCTTTGTTTTCCTCATATTATGAACCAGAACGATGCACCCGGGTGTCGTTCAGAAACGAAAAATCTAATACCATACAAAGGAGGAATTTACGATGCCCGATGTGGTGGAAAAACCGGAAGTGGGGACCAAGGCTACTAGCGTCACAGAAGTTTTTGCGGGTATTTTCTTGATTCTAATTGGCCTTTTGTTGATCAGGTTCGGGTTCTTCTTCGCCGGTGCTCTGGTTGCCGTGGTAGGACTGGTTGTCCTGGCCTTTTAAAGCCGGCATGCTACCGGTGCCCGTGAGGAACCTTTTCCTAACCAGGAGGGCTACACCAGTGTAGCCCTCCACCCGCATCTTAGATGAAAGGATGTGCAGAGTGTGAGCTACGAAAAGCCCATCCACGAAGCTCTCGATGACCTGGTGGAAAAACTGGAAAGCCTGCAGGCAGAAAAAAGCGGTCAGATTGAAGATACCGGAAAAGTGTCGGCCAGCCTGGACCGCCTGGCGGAATTAATTGCCGATCTTGAAGTACAGCGTTCACGGGAAAATAAACTGACCCAGAAGCTAGAAGTAGTTATTAATCAACTGGAACGCCTTACCAAGGAACCTCTTTTTCGTTCTGAAGCCCAAAAAAAGGATCTGGAGCTCACACTGCGCAAGATTATCGCCGGCACCAGAACAGTAGGCCAGGTAATTGAAATCATCGCCAACAGTGTACAGATCATGTTTGATTCCATACTGAAAACCTTCAACGACTTCAAGGTAACCGCCAATCAAAATACTCGCAGCGGTAAGGGCAGTTCCCTGGATCTGGCCAGGGTTCTGGAGCCCATGAACACCTTTTTAAGGAGCCTGGCTACCAACATGGAAAAAAAAAGTAACTCCGAACCAACGGCAGGCTCGGAAGATACCCCGGCTGTTAGCGGCAGCAAGCAGGTGTAGGGAGATGGAGCCAATGAAGCTTTTTGCACGGCAAGAAAAACTCTCCAGCATAATACTTTTTAAAAAACCCTCTTTTGACGGGAAGGAGTTGCGCAGGGAATACCAGGATCTTCTCCGTAAACATGGTGCCACCCGCATTGAACCTCTGCCTTTGGTAAATGGCGTAGTTTGTAATTTTTCCTTGGGGATCCAGCTCCAGGCCCTGAGAGAAGAGGAAGAAGTAGCTGTCCTGGAAGAAAATCTCCAGGTAAAACTGCACCCCTTCGAGGTACAATCAAAAAATATCTTCCTGGAACAGGAGAGTTACCAGATCATCCCCTGGGGCATTCACCGCATTGGAGCCGACCGGCTCTGGTCCCAGACCACGGGAGAAGGTATGAAAGTAGCCGTTTTAGATACGGGAATTGACCTGCACCACCCCGACTTACAGGAAAATATTGTCGGGGGCGTGAATTTTGTGGAACCCCACCTCCCCCCCCAGGATGATAACGGCCACGGCAGCCACGTGAGTGGCACCATTGCAGCCGTAAAAAATAACTATGGTGTGGTGGGTGCCGCTCCCGGAGCCAAACTTTACGCCGTAAAGGTTCTCAACCACAAAGGTGAAGGTTATTTCGCCGATGTAATCCGGGCTCTTGGGTGGTGTCTGGAACAGGGCATCCAGGTGGTTAACCTGAGCTTCGGCTCCAATACTCCCAGCAAGGCCCTGTATGAGGCCATCCGTCAAGTAACCGACAAGGGAATGATCGTGGTGGCTGCAGCCGGTAACGACGGTACCACCCGTTCAGTTGATTATCCCGCCGCCTATCCGGAAGTAGTGGCGGTAGGTGCGATTGATGAACAAAACCGCCTGGCCTCCTTTAGCAGCCAGGGGCCGGAAATTAATCTGGTCGCCCCGGGAACACGTATACTTTCCACCGGAAACGGGGGGTTATTCTGGCGTTTAAGCGGTACCTCCATGGCTACTGCTCACGTCAGCGGGACAGTGGCCTTAATATGGTCCCTGGCACCCCAACTAAACTCCGGTCAAATCCTGCGAATCCTTTATTCCTCGGCAGAAAAACTGCCTGATTTGACTCGTGAACAGCAGGGTGTGGGAATGGTACGGGCGGATCTGGCCAGCAAAAAACTAAGCCGGGGGAAAGGAGAAGAACTGGAAACCCCGGCAATGGAAACAACCGGTGCCGATCAGGTACATGAACCAGGCCACCGTTTCCCACCCCTGCACTTTGGCCCTTTGTTTCGGGAACCAGTGAGGGAAGAATAAAAAGAGGGGGGTAGCTTCCAAAGCTACCCCCAATTTATTTTAACCTTTACCCTGCTGATTCATTAACCGCATCACACCTGCCAGCAATTGATTTAGTGCCTGATTATCCTTCTCATTAAGGGACTGACGCATATATTCCATGGCATTACTAAAAAAACCCATCAAAGCTGCCGGATCAACACTGGCCTTTAACTGTTCCAGTGTGGCCGGATCGATGTTCTGGAGCAGATTACGCAAGGGTTCGGGCAACATGCCTAAATCCAAAGGTGTTTTTTCCATCTATTCTTCCCCTCCTTATAATTTGATAATATATATATGTGTGCGCTTATTTTTTTGCCCCCATCCCAGAATTCGAAAAGGGGAGAGTGTTGCGCGGTGCCACATTCGGTGGTAGTTTGTGATGTGGAAACTACGGGTTTGAATCCTCAACATAATGAAATCATCGAAATAGCTCTCCTCCGGCTGGAAGAAGGAGAAATAACCGGGCAATTCCACAGTCTCGTCCGCCCGCGACAACGGGTCCCGGTAACCATCCACCGTCTCACCGGTTTAAATGAGGAACTTCTGGCCACTGCCCCGTCGCTGGACGAGGTGTTACCATCAGTGATGGATTTCCTTGGCAACAGCTCCCTGATGGGTCATAACGTATCCTTCGACAGGGATTTCCTGCAAGCCGCGGCGGGCACCCCGATTGCAGCTCAGCTTTTTGACACCAGGGAACTGGCCCGCATCCTTTTACCCAACGCCCCTGGCTTCCGACTGGCCGACCTTTGCCGTTTTTTGGGGATAGAACAAAGGCGCGTCCACCGGGCACTGGATGACGCCCTGGCCACGGTCTCCCTTTATCGCCGGCTACTCGATAAGGCCGCGGAAATGGAGGGGCAGGTGTTGTTATACCTGGCCGCCTTTTTGCAGCGGGCCGGATCGGCCTGGGCAGACGAAATAGGCCAGTTGGCCTGGCAATCCCGCTCAAGGAAGATTACCCGTCCCGCCCTCTTTTTGCCCCCTGAACCGGAAGAAACACAGGAACCGGTTTGCCCGCGAAACCTTCCTCAATCCTCCCGGGAACTGGCCGCATTGCTGGAGCCCGGCGGTCCCCTGGCTCTCCACCTGGAGAGTTACGAATACCGCCCGCAACAGGCACGCATGGTAGAAGCGATAACCCGGGCCCTGGAGGAAGAAAAATTTTTGCTTATGGAAGCCGGCACGGGAACGGGAAAATCCATGGCCTACTTAATCCCGGCATTTTACTGGTCCCTCTCCCGGGGGCAGCGTGTCCTTATTGCTACGCGAACCATTAACCTGCAGGAACAGTTATGGCAAAGGGATATCCCCCTGGTGAAAGCGGCCCTCGGCTGGTCCTGCCGCGCGGCACTGGTTAAAGGCAGGCAAAATTATCTGTGCCTGCGGCGCTGGTTAAATACCCTGCAGACCCGTGACTGGACTGCTGCGGAAGCAGCTTTCTATGCCCGCATACTGGTCTGGACACAAGAAACCACCACCGGGGACAGGAGCGAACTCAATCTTTCCAGTTTGGAGCAGGAACTCTGGCAGGAACTATGTGCCGATAGTGAAGCCTGCCTGGGCTCCCGTTGCCGGTGGTTCGCCCGGGCCTGTTATGTTTCCCGAGTCCGGGGCCAGGCTGAGAGGGCTAACCTGATTATTATCAATCATTCTCTCCTCTTTTCCGATGTGCGGGCTGAAAACCGCGTACTTCCAGAATATGCTGCTCTGGTGGTGGACGAAGCGCATCATCTGGAAGACGCGGCCACTGAACAACTGGGGCGCGCAATTTCGCGCACCGTGCTCTTCCGCTGGTTAAACAAGCTCAACAGGCTCCTGATCCGCTTGAGCGAACTGGCACCACCCCGGGGCGATTCTTCCTGGCTTTCCAGCCTCCAAAAGGTCCGGGATGCCAGCCACAGGGTATTCCAGGGGGCGGAGTCGTTCTTTAACGCCTTGCAGCACCTGGTAATCCGGCAAGCTTCCATTCAACAAAAAGAAAATACGCGCAGGTACGTCCTCCGCTTACAACCGGGCTTAGAGGGTGATATCACTGTCGAGCTGCAATCGGAACAGGCAAACCTCCTTTTCTGTCTCAAGGACTTGTTGACCGGCTTGAAAAAGCTTGTAGATCACCTGGAATCCAGCCAGATAGAAGATGAGAGCTGGGCCGGCCCGACCTGGGAGCTATCATTCCATACCACAGAGGGTACCAGGATGGTAGCGGACCTGGAATCCATTCTTCAGGGTACCCTGGAGAAAAACGTTTACTGGGTCGAAGTACATGAAGGAGGGGAAAAGACCAGCTGCAGCCTGCGGGCCGCGCCAATTCAGGTAAATAAAATACTTTACGAGCACTTGTATCAAAGTAAAAAATCAATCATTTTCACCTCGGCAACCTTAACGGTCGAAGAATCGTTTGAACATTTTATGGAACGTACCGGTTTGGACCTTATTCCTCCCGAACGTGTAGTAACCATGCAGGTGGACTCACCATTTCGGTACGAATCCCAATCCCTGCTATGCATTGTGAGAGGGCTGCCTACTCCCGGAGAAGGGGCCGAAGATATATACTTCGCCACCCTGGCAAGTACGCTCCTGGACCTGGCTGAAATTACGGGAGGTCGCATGCTGGTCCTATATACCTCCCACCGGGCACTGCAGGAAACCTATCGCCGGTTAAAGCCCGCATGTGAAGAAAGGGATATCTGTCTCCTCGGCCATAATCTTGACGGCAACCACTGGCAACTTGTGGAGGAATTTCGCACTTCTGAAAGGGCTATCCTAATGGGAGCGTCCAGCTTCTGGGAAGGTGTGGACATTCCCGGACCGGCTTTAAGCTGTGTGGTCATGGTCAAACTCCCCTTTTGGGCTCCCCAGGTTCCAGTAGTGGAAGCACGCCTGGAAGAGCTGGCCTCCCAGGGGAAGGATGGTTTCAGCCATTTCAGCCTCCCCCAGGCCATTATTCGCTTTAAACAGGGCTTTGGCCGGCTAATCCGGACAGCCCAGGACCGGGGTGTAGTGGTGGTTTTAGATGGACGCCTGCTGGACAAAAAATACGGCCGCCATTTTTTGCATTCTCTACCTTTAAAAAGCCACATCCAGGGAAACCGCCACCTAATTATGAAGCGGATTGCCCACTGGTTTGCCCACCCCGGCAGTCAGCCCAACTGGCTTGCGATCAACCAACCCGAAGATGTAGAGCGATTTGCTTCTTCCAGTCAACAAAAGAAATTTAATCTCTAAAACTGTCACATTTCGGCTAGCGGCACATACTATATTAAGGACCAACAAAGTAAAGGGGTGAGTTGTCTTGCGCGTGTATTTCGTGCGGCTGCCATCCTTCATAAGAGCCCTTTTGCTGAGGGTTTGGAAATAGGATCGGGGACAGGCCAGAAACCTGTCCTTTTCTTGTTCCCCCTTTTGTAGTATTGTGATCTCCGTCATTTTCCGAACGGAGATTTTTTTATACTTTAAAGAGGATTTATCACTCAGGTGTCGAAAGTATATCTTAAAAATCACATAGCATTTATTGTTTTAGCGAAATTGACCCCTATCATATTCGAAAAGGGGCAAGTTCTTTACAAAAGAGGGATTGAGATGGAAACTATCAGACTCAACGAAAGTGAAGATAGGGATTTTATCGAGCGTGTATCCCGGGAAAGCGGACAGGCAGTGGAAAATTGTTACCAGTGCGGGAAGTGTACCGCCGGTTGCCCGGTGGCCTT
Organism: Desulfofundulus luciae; assembly: GCF_030813795.1. NCBI lineage: Bacteria > Bacillati > Bacillota > Clostridia > Eubacteriales > Peptococcaceae > Desulfofundulus > Desulfofundulus luciae. The sequence goes on from NZ_JAUSUX010000029.1 coordinate 17,518, forward strand.
TGCCTACGACTTAATGCCCCACCAGGTAATGCGTATGATACAAATGGGATTAAAAGAAGAGGTACTCCGTTGCCAGAGCATCTGGCTCTGCGCTTCCTGCGTTACCTGTACGGTCCGTTGCCCCCGGAAGATTGATGTGGCGATGGTAATGGATACCTTGCGGATTATGGCCCGGCGCAAGGGCATGGTACCCCCGGGCAGGGGACGCAACGTAGCCGTGTTCAACAATAATTTCCTAGGGTCCATTCAAAAGTACGGGCGGTTGTTTGAATTTGCCACCATGGCCATGTTCAATCTTAAAACCGGCCAGCCTTTCCGGGAAGCCAATACGGGGCTAACCATGTTAAGGCGGGGCAAGTTAAAGTTATCGGTAACAAAACCACGGGGACTGGAAGAAATTAACCGTATTTTTGAAAAAGTACGCCAGGCGGAAAAGGAGGTTTAAACGTGAAGTTTGCCTATTATCCCGGTTGCAGTTTGGAAACCAGCGGGAAGGAATACGATCTTTCCACCCGGGCGGTAAGTAAACACCTGGGTATTGAACTTACGGAGGTCCCCGACTGGAGTTGCTGCGGGGCTACGGCCGGACACAGTACGAGCCACCTTCTGGCCCTGGCCTTGCCCGCCCGCAATCTGGCCCTAGCCGAAGAAACAGGTCTCGACGTAACCGCACCCTGTGCTGCCTGTTACCAGCGCCTGGCCCTGGCCTGCCACGAATTGAACCAGAACCCCCAGCTGCGGGAAAAAGTCAATGAAATTACAGGGCGGCCTTTTCACGGCAAGATTAAGGTGATATCCATCCTGGAAGTGATCAGTTCCGTTGGTTTGGAGCAAATTCGGGCCCAGGTAGTGAAGCCCTTAAAAGGGCTGAAAATTGCCGCCTATTACGGCTGTCTTTTAGTGCGGCCCCGGGCCATCCAGATCGATGATCCCGAAAACCCGCAAATTATAGAGCAAATCATGCAGGCCGCCGGAGCGGATACGGTGGACTGGCCGCATAAGACCGAATGCTGTGGGGCTTCCCTGGCGGTAAGCAATGAAGAAGTAGCTATTCCCATGGTTTCCCGTATCCTGAAGGCGGCGGCATTTTCCGGTGCCAATTGCCTGGTGTGCGCCTGCCCCCTGTGCCACTTCAACCTTGACATGCGCCAGTTAAAGGTTAACCGACTCCGGGGAACCAATTATCACTTACCGGTATTTTATTTCACCCAGCTTTTGGGGGTGGCCATGGGTTTGAATCCGCAGGACTTGAGCCTGCATACCCATTTTGTAGATACCGGCCAGGTACTTAAACTGGTTGGTTAGACTATCACCGACAAGGAGCGATAGAAGTATGCAGCGTATCGGCATCTTTGTCTGCTGGTGTGGTTTAAACATCGGCGCGGTGGTAGACATGTCCCGGGTAGTGGAAGCAGTTTCCAAATTTCCGGGAGTGGTATACGCCACCGACTACAAGTACATGTGCTCTGAACCCGGGCAGGAAACAATTATCCAGGCAGTGCGGGAACACCGCCTGGACCGGGTGGTGGTAGCCTCCTGTTCCCCCCGTCTCCACGAAGCCACCTTTCGCAAAACCCTTGCCCGGGCTGGATTGAACCCCTATCTTTTAGAAATGGCCAATATCCGGGAACAGTGCGCCTGGGTACACCAACGGGAGCCAGAAAAAGCCACCCAGAAAGCCATCGAATTAATCCGCCGGGCCGTATCCAAGGTAAGCAAGCTGGAACCCCTTTTTGAATCCACCATTCCCGTCACCAAGCGGGCGCTGGTCATCGGCGGCGGCATTGCCGGTATGCAGACCGCCCTGGACATTGCCGACGCCGGTTACCAGGTCATCCTGGTGGAAAGGGAGCCTACCATTGGCGGGAAAATGGCCATGCTGGATAAAACTTTTCCCACCCTGGATTGTTCGGCCTGAATTATCACGCCCAAGATGGTTGCTGCGGCGCAGCACCCTAATATAACCCTGTTTACTTACGCCGAAGTAGAAAAGGTAGAAGGTTATATCGGCAATTTCGAAGTGACCATCAGGCAAAAAGCCCGCTCCGTCGACCATAGCAAATGCACCGGATGCGGCACCTGCTGGGAGAAATGTCCCACCAAGGTGTTAAGCGAGTACAATTTGGGATTGGGAATGCGCAAGGCCATTTACATCAGCTTTCCCCAGGCTGTACCCAACAAACCCGTTATCGACCGGCAACACTGCAGACAGTTTACCAGGGGTAAATGCGGCGTCTGCCAGAAGGTTTGCCCGGCACAAGCAATCGATTACCAGCAGGAAGATCAGTTAGTCAAGGAACAGGTGGGCGCCATTGTTGTGGCCACCGGTTACGACCTGTTTGAATGGGAGCAGGCCTACGGCGAATACGGTTACGGGCGCTATCCCGATGTAATCAGCGGGCTGCAATTTGAAAGGTTGAACAACGCTTCCGGGCCAACGGGAGGCAAGATTTTAAGGCCCTCCGATGGGAAGGAACCGAAAAACGTGGTTTTCATCAAGTGCGTAGGTTCCCGGGATGCGGCCAAAGGTAAGGAATACTGCTCCCGGACCTGCTGCATGTACACGGCCAAACACGCTCACCAGGTGCTGGAAAAAATCCCGGGTTCAAAGGTCTATGTCTTTTACATGGATGTCCGGACCCCCGGTAAGGCCTACGAGGAATTTTACCTGCGCACGGTCCATGAAGGTGCCCGGTATATCCGCGGCCGGGTATCTAAAATTTACCCCGAAGGTGACCACCTGGTGGTCATGGGTGTGGACACCCTTTTGGGCCGGCCGGTAGAAGTAGCCGCGGATCTGGTGGTGCTGGCCACGGCCATGGTACCCAGCAAAGGATCGGCCGAAATTGCCCGCATTGTGGGCTTTTCCACCGACCAGGACGGATTCTTTATGGAAAGCCACCCCAAACTGCGGCCGGTGGAAACCAATACCGCGGGAGTCTTCCTGGCCGGAGCCTGCCAGGGACCTAAAGATATCCCCGATACCGTTGCCCAGGCCAGCGCGGCCGCGGCAAAGGTATGTGCATTGTTCTCCCGCAGCGAGATGGCCGTGGACCCCATGATTGCCCACGTCAACCAGGCCCTTTGTTCCGGTTGCCTGGAATGCAAAAACGTCTGTCCCTACCGGGCCATTGAAACGGCAACGGTCACCGAACGGGTGGGCGGTAAAACGGTGGAACGCACGGTGGCCAGTGTTAACACCGGACTGTGCCAGGGATGCGGCGCCTGTACCGTAGCCTGCCGGGCCGGGGCAATCAACGTCAAAGGCTTTACCAATGAGCAGGTACTGGCGGAGGTGGACGCACTGTGTCTGTAACAGAACAATGGGAACCTAAAATCATCGGCTTTTGTTGTAACTGGTGCAGTTATGCCGGCGCCGATCTGGCGGGCGTTAGCCGTTTGAACTATCCCACATCAATCCGGGTGATCCGGGTGCCCTGTTCGGGAAGGGTTAATCCTGTTTTCATCCTGCGCGCCTTCCAGAGGGGGGCTGACGGTGTGCTGGTGAGCGGGTGACACCCGGGGGACTGCCACTATGTTAGTGGCAACTATCATACGCGGCGGCGCTACCTTATTTTTAAGCGCCTGCTGGAATACGTTGGCTTCGAACCGGGACGCTTCCAGGCCCGCTGGATCAGCGGCTCCGAAGGGGCTAAGTTTGCCCAAACAGTGGAGGATATTACGGCACAAATTAAAGCCCTGGGACCGAATACCAAGATGAGACAGAAACCAGTGCCGAAACCTGCTGATATTTCCACCGGGGTGAGGGTGGAATGAGTGAACTAATGAAAATCCAAGAAAATTTGAGGGAGACAGCCCGGAAATTGTTAGCCGATGGGGAGGCCAGCCTGGTGATCGGTTATGCCCCGGGCAGTGAAGTAAGCCGGGTAGTTCCCGCCTTCATCAGCCGGGAAGATGAGGTGGACCGGCTGGTCTGGAATCCCCTCTGTATCAATAATCTTGCTAAATACCTGCTGGATTACCGTCATGAACCGGGGAAAGTGGCGGTGGTAGTCAAGGGCTGTGATTCCAGGGCCATCAATCGCCTGCTGCAGGATAACCAGATCACCCGGGAAAAGGTGATCATCCTGGGCATACCCTGCCCGGGCCTGATCAACCCGGATCTGGTGGCGGCCCGCCTTGACCCGGGAGCACAAATTACGGTTGCAGCCGTCAGTGAGCAAGACTTTTCTTTGCAGACAGAGGAGGAAACTTTCACTTTTACCCGGGACGAGGCCCTGCTCAAGAAGTGCCGGGACTGCGAACAACACACCCCGGTAATTGCCGATTTTATGCTCGGGGAAGAAATACCGCCTAACGATCCGGCGGATCCCTTTGTCGCAGTAAAAACGCTGGAAGAACTACCGGTAGAAGAAAGAAGCGCATACTGGGATAAACAGTTCAGCCGGTGCCTGCGGTGTTATGCCTGCCGCAATGTTTGTCCGGCTTGCACCTGCCGGGAATGTGTCTTTGACCAGGCGGAACCCTGCTGGGTGGCCAAAGCCAATAACCTCTCGGAGAATACTGCTTTTCATCTCATCCGGGCCTTTCACGTGGCCGGACGATGCGTGGATTGTGGTGAGTGCGACCGGGTATGCCCGGTAAATATACCTCTTTCGCTCCTCAACCGGAAGATATTGAAGGACATCAAGGACCTGTTCAACGTCCCCACCCCAGGTACCAGTCTGGAGGAACTGCCGCCCTTAGGGGCATTTACCAAATCCGATCCCGATGAATTTATGTAGAAGGTGACGCCCGATGAAAGCATACACCATTACCAGGGATAATTTAGGGGCCTGGCTCGATGCCCTGGCCAGGGATTACACCTTGATCGCTCCCGTCAGGGAGGAAGAGACCGTTTCTTTATTTAAACCCGTAAGGGGCTTTGCTGAGATAAACCTGGGTTATACCAATAGCACGGTATCCCCAAAGGGCTGGCTTTTCCCCCAGACGGAAGAAATGTTTTTCTTTTCCACCGGCGGTGGTCAGATTACCCTCGCGGACGCGCAAACTCCCGGACCGGCCGTACTGTTTGGCCTTCGCCCCTGCGACATTAAAGGGATCCTGGCTCTAGATCCGGTTTTTAACGGTGCCTACCAGGACTGCTACTACCAGAAGCGCCGCCAGGATACCATTCTGGTGGGTCTATCCTGTACCCGGGTGGAACGCCACTGCTTTTGTACTTCCATGGGAGGAGGTCCCACCGACGGGGGAGGAGCCGACCTTTTATTAACAGAGATGGACGATGGTTACGGCATCGAGGTGCTAACCCCCCGGGGAGAGGAACTGGTCAATAGGTACCAACAGTACTTTGACGCTGACCGGGAAAACCGGGTAATTCCGGCTCGTGAAGAACTGGGCAAAAAGTTAGCGGGGCAGTTTACCCGTAATGTAGACACTACCGGCGTAAAAGAATTCCTGGATCAACACTTTGAATTACCTTACTGGGGTGAGCTTGCCCGCCGCTGCCTAGGCTGTGGTATCTGCACCTACATCTGCCCGACCTGTCACTGCTTCGATATCTTCGACCAAAGCCCGGATGGGGAGTTGGGAGTGCGGTCGCGCTGCTGGGATTCCTGCATGTTCAGCCACTTTACCCGTATGGCTGGCGGACACAACCCCCGGCCCACCCAAAAGGAACGGGTACGCAACCGTTTTCTGCACAAACTGAAATACCACCGGGACCGCTACAACCTGGACGGATGTGTTGGTTGTGGCCGCTGCGTCACCAGGTGTCCGGTAAACATTGACATCCGCCAGATCATTGCCGACCTGCAGGAGGTGGCCAGGCATGACTAAGTGCCACTGTCGCAACCCTTTAAAGCCTTATCCAGCCACCATCGTGAAAATTATCGATGAAACCCCGGACGTGAAAACCTTCCAGATGGTGTTCGATGATCCGGCAGTAATGGAAAGCTTCAGGCAAAAGCCGGGCCAGGTGGCCCAGCTTTCAGTGTTTGGTGTGGGGGAGGCTACCATTTCCATTACTTCCTCACCCACCAGGAAGGGCATCCTGGAGTTTAGCGTGAAAAAGGTGGGCATGCTGACCAGTGCCCTGCATCGCCTGGAACCGGGCAGCAAGGTGGGTATCCGCGGTCCTTACGGCAACCACTTTCCGTACGAGGTAATGAAGGGCAAGGATCTTTTGTTCATTGGCGGTGGTATTGGCCTGGCTCCCCTGAGAGCACTAATTGATTTCGTGCTGGCCGAGGAAAACAGGGGAGACTACGGAAAGATAGATATTATCTACGGTGCCCGGTCTATGGACGACCTTTGTTTTAAATACGACATCCTGGATCGCTGGCCCCAAATGCCGGGCACTACCGTCTACACCACCATTGACCGGGCCGAGCCGGGCTGGGAGGGGCATGTAGGGTTTGTCCCGGCCTACCTTGAGGAAATCAATCCCTCCCCGGAAAACAAGTATGCCATTACCTGTGGCCCGCCCATCATGATCAAGTTCGTGCTGCAGGCCCTGGAAAAGATGGGTTTTTCCGACGACCAGGTGATCACAACCCTGGAACTGAAGATGAAGTGCGGCATTGGCAAATGCGGCCGTTGCAACATCGGCAGCAAGTACGTGTGCCTGGACGGGCCCGTATTTTACTTGAGCCAGCTAAAACAGTTGCCGCCGGAATTTTAACATGCGCTTAAGGTCCCAGCCTCTGAACAGCCAACGAAGTGGCCTCTTGAAATCGGGCAGCCAGTAGCCCGGTACACCGGGAAAAATTGGCCCTTTACTGTAAAAACCCCGTGATGGCTAAGGGCGGGCGGTTGTCCGGCTCCCTGCAAGAACGGGGGTGAGGTGCCGCTCAAGGTATTGAGCGGCAGTCTTCGGAAGAATCGAGTAGGAGGGGGCGGCTAGCCCCCGTCCTCTCACACCACCGGACATGCGGGTCCGCATCCGGTGGTTCACCAAGCTTGACGAAGATAAGAATAGCGTTCGGTTAAGCTCATCAGGCCCTGGGATTGCCAGTAGGCGTTGCCCAGGGCTCTATTCATTG
>NZ_JAUSUX010000030.1 GCF_030813795.1 Desulfofundulus luciae
CTTCCAGTATGGCAGAAAAAGTTGGTAATGGAAAGTCTAGCTGACTCGATTTTCATTCGTGGGTTGTGATAAAAATTATCATGGAAGTTTAGGGGGGATTTAGATGCCGGAACCTGCATTACAAAAGCCGCTTCCTGAAGAAGAACAGTATGTAGAGCTCATGCCGGCGGAGAAAAAGCTTATCGGCTGGAGTCTGGGGCTGGGGATAGTCCTTCTGGTTATATTGATTCTGGCCAGTGGAAGCCTTTCCTAGTTAATTGCCCTGGGGGGTTGAACCCCCGGGGCGATAATCTTCCTTTAATGCCTTCACATACTTTGCCAGTTCTTCCTTCCGTCCCTCACTGAGGAGGGCCGTGATGATCTGAACGTGGTTGATGAAGTCGTGGCGCTGGCCTCTAAGGGCGTCGATTTCCCGGCGCATCTCTTCGGCCAGTTTCTCCTGGGCGGACGTAACAGCCTCCCGCTCGGCAAAGCGGAGGATGCGCCAAATATAAAAAAAGGAGAGCAGCGTTGAAACAAGCAGGGTGAATATGGTAACGGCTTCTTGTACCAGTGTAGAAGGGCGTGGCCGTGCAAATACGATTAACTCAGATAAGGTAAATGAAAGCAAAGTAACCTGGATGAGAAGGGGCAAGACCATTTGAAAGGGCATTTTAACCTGATCACTAATACGAAAAATAGTCCAGCGTCGCCTGTGGCCAAGGTAAGCAAGAATGACAAAAGGGATGTTATAAAGAGGAAATACCAGGCGAATCAGGGGAGAAGCATAGTAAACACTCATCGGAATTCTGAAAACAAAGACAAGAACAATGGAAAAAGTTACCTCACCCATTAAGAATATAAAATATAAAGTAAAACCAACAAAGAAGGTCCTTGCGATACTAAAGCCAAAGTAAAACTTAAAAAAAGCCAAAAATGTAATTACCAGCAAGACAATTCGCAATAATTGAGGGAAATAATAAAAAAGTTCAAATGCAATTCCTAAAATTAAAGTGGCAATAACAAATTTCTGCCAGTTTTCCTTAATATCGTATCCATTAAGGATTAAACCCAAAGCCAGTGCAACTCCAACAACGATCAGCCCGTGATAGAGGTGGAGAATAAGATGGATAAACAGCGGGTTGAGTCCACTCATGGCTGGAAAATCACCGCCCGCCGGCTGAAAAATCCCCGGCTTTCAGCCTGTTCCGGCTTAATAGTGAGCGGCTCGACCCAGCACTCACTGTAATCAGAGATATGATTTGGAGAGTGATAACCACATTCGGCTACAGTCCCATACACAGGTGCCTTATGTCAGTGAGTGCCGGGCAAGTCAAACATAGCGAGGCGAAAAGCTCAGGCAAACCCGAGAGAATGGATACCCGGGACCATGTTTTCCTGAGTTTGTTCGGTCTTTTAAAGTTAAGTAAGGAGGCCCTCCTTTAATGCCTTCACATACCTTGCCAGTTCTTCCTTCCGCCCCTCACTGAGGAGGGCCGTAATGATCTGGACGTGGTTGATAAAGTCGTGGCGCTGGCCTCTAAGGATATCAATTTCCCAGCGCATCTCCTCGGCCAGTTTCTCCTGAGCGGCCACAACGGCTTCCCGCTCGGCAAAGCGCAGGACACGCCAGGTTAAGAAAAGTGATAGGAACAATGATATTGTCAGAAGAGCAAAAATTAGCGCCATTAATTTTTGGGTAGATGCATCAAAACGCGCGGCAGAGAAGAATTCGTTGACCGCAATGTAGATCAGAAACATCTGCATGAGCAGAGGTAAGAAGGTCCCCACGGGAATGTTGAGACGGCCGGTCTCCTTAAAGATGCGCCAACGCCGCCGGTAGCTAACGTAAATAAGTATCGCCAAAGGAATAACATATGCCAGCGGGCAAATCACGCGGATCTTAAACGAAGCAAAGTAACTGGCCGGGGTAACGCCGATAAGGTAGACTAAAATAAAAAATGCTGTACTTTCGGCTAGTAAAGCAACAGTTAAAACGCTGAAGGTAACTAAAACCGACTTTTGAATGGTAAAGCCGAAAAAAAACTTTATTGTCCAAAAGAAGAAGACCCATAGCAGAGTGATTCGGAACGTCTGGGGAAGGTGAAAAAATACTACACCGGCAATTCCAAAAATTGTCCCCACCAACAAAACCCGCCGCCAGTTTTGTTTAATGTCATATCCGTTAAGGGTCAAGGCCAGCGCTAAAAAAACTACATTCTCGATGATAAAATTATAGAGAAACAATCCGTAATGAAGCAGTGTCGCGGCCAAACCGGTGCCCATTCACCACCACCGTCCTTACATGCTACACCCCCGGCCACATCACCACAAACCGCGTTCCGTTCGTTTCGTCCGTAAAAACCCGCACCGTACCCATCAGCTTTTCAGCCAGAGTTTTGACTATATGCAGGCCCAGGCCGCTGTGCCCTTCTCCCTTGGTGGTATAGCCGGGCTCGAAAATTTTCTCCAGCGTCTCCGGAACGATGGCCGGACCCCGGTTGCTTACCTCCAATTCCAAAAGAGGTCCGGAACGGTGGATCTTCACCGAGACAATTCTTTCGGATTCCTCCAGAGGAAGAACCGCGTCAAAGGCATTGTCCACCAGGTTGCCGATGATCCGGGCCAGATCGACCGCCTTTGAGCCCAGGCCGGCCAGGGAGGCGGAAATGTCGATATCCAGCCTGATGCGCTTCACATCCGCCTCGGAAACCTTCGCCTTCAACAGGGCACCGACGATGGCGTTGTCCACCTTGAGGACGTTGTTTAAAAAGGTTATTTTAGCACAAACATTTTCGAGGTAGCTTGAGAGGTCTTCCCACCGTTCCTGTTGGACTAAATTGGTAATTTCCTCGATATAGAGATTAAAATCCTGGTTTTGGACCTTGATGGAGCCGGCGAGGCTGACGAAGCTTTGGGCCATGGCCTCCCGGGCGGAAAGGAGGGCCTCTTTTTCGTAAACCTTGACCATCCTGGCGACGATGAAAAAGTTGAGGGCTATGCTGCCGGCAAAGGAGCCAAGAACGAGCAGGTGTTTCGATGTTTGAGCGGGTTGGACCGGATGCTGGAGGAGGTACAGCACAAAGATGGCGACCAGCAGGACCAATTGGAAAAAAGCCAGCAGAACGACGGAGTATTTGCTTTTCTTCACTTCTGAATCATGAGGCAAAAGGCCTCAAATTTCTCCCGGCGCATGGTTACCCTGGCGGGGTAGTTACGGAAAGTCACTTCGTAGGCGCGGTCCGCATAGGGTAAAACCTTTTCCACGCGGTCGATGTTGATAATGAAACTTTTGTGGCAGCGAAAGAACCGGGCGGGGTCAAGCCTTCCCTCGAGAAGGGAAAGCCCCTCCGATGTTTCGTAGAGTCCGGAGTCCGTATGGATGACGCACTTTTTGCCCACTTTTTCTACGAAAAAAATGCTGTCCGTGTCTATGACGATAATCCCGTGTCCGCTTTTGATGGTAAGTTTTGTACGACAATCAGGCCCGCTTTTTGAGCTGCCGCCCGGCCCGGGGTACGGCCGGTGATCTTTACCCCCGGCGGTTCGCATCTCTTTGAAGCGCTTTAACTTGTCAAGTGTTCGCCCAATTCGTTCCCGGTTAAGGGGCTTGATCAGGTAATCAACGGCGTCCAGGTTGAATGCTTCGGCGGCATACTGGGGGTAGGCGGTGATGAAAACGATAAAGACGCCGGGGTGCTGCCTTTGCAGCTGGTGAACAGCCGAAAGGCCGTCAAGCCCGGGCATCTGGATGTCGAGAAAAACGGCGTCCGGCCCGGTATCCTTTACCAGTTTCAGGAGATTCCTGCCATTGCTGGCCTTGCCGACGACAGCGACACCCTCGAATGTGCCCAGTATATCGCTCAACAGGTTGCAGATGGGCTCGTCATCATCGGCAATTACTATCTTTAATACTGAGCCCGTCATAAGGAACCTCCACTGAACAGTATGATTTTATAATATTAAATTTTTAAAGCGATAAACAAAACTTTTTATAGTATTCTCTTCACAGTTTCAAAATCCTTCTTTGACCCGAACCACTCCTAACCAGATCCGCTCAGGTGCTGCTATTAACATCTAAACAATTACCACTTCATCCGGGAATGTAGTTAACCTCTCCAGCCCCTGCTCCCCGACCACAAAGGTATTTTCAATGCCTACCGCCCCCCGGCCCGGGAAAATAAATTTCGGTTCTATGGCCACCACCATACCCGCCTGCAGCTTTTCCTTCACCCCCCGGGCCAGCACGGGCAGCTCGTTCAATTCCAGGCCGATGCCGTGCCCCACAAAACGCACCTGGTCGCCGCAGCCCATAAAGTGTTCCGCCAGACCGGCCCCGGTAGCCATCTCCAGAGCCAGTTCGTACAGTTCCCCGCCGGTTACTCCCGGCCGGGCCGCCGCCACCAGGGCGTTCTGGATGCCTACCGCCGTCTCATGGGCTTTAAACAGGTCTTCAGGCAGGTACCCGAGGGCAAAAACCCGGGTCATGTCCACCTGGTAGCCGTTGACCACCCCTACATAGTCAACCATCACCGGGTCGCCGGGAACAATGGGGTGTTTGCCTACGCCAAAGGGAAAGGCCGGCGTAAAACCGGGCCCGCCCAGGGGGCTGTCAAAGTAACTGGGCACCCCCCCGCTGGGTCCGGCCAGGAGGCAGCCCCAGAAGAACTCCTGGTTAAACCCCCGCACCCGGATCAGCCCCATATGGCCGGCACAGCGGGCCGCCGCCTCCACCCGGGCGGCCAGCTCAAGCTCGCCCATTCCCTCCCGGAGCATTTCCGGAATCCGGGCGAATACGCCGTCCATCATGGCGGCAGATTCTTTCAAAAGGCCGATCTCGTATGCCGACTTTACAGCCCGCAATTCCCTGATCTGGAGCGAACAGTCCACAATTTGGCCGGGGAAAATTTTTTCGTAGCGGCGAAACAGGTTGACCGGCAGCACGTCCAGTTCCATGCCCAGCACTTCAGGCATCGCCAGGCCACGGGCAGCCAAAAGCTCCGGAATTTCTTCCGGCCTGCGCAGGGGCACCACTTCCGCCGGCACCAGGGCGGGATCAATGCGCTGCTTGCTCCGGCGGATCATGAAAAGGGCACGCCCCCGGGCCGGGACGTACAGGTGGGCACTCTGGGTTGTGCCGCAAAAATAAACCAGATCCGCCCCCTGCAGGAGCAGGGCGCCATCCATGCCCTGGACGCGCAAAACCTCTTGAAAACGTTCCAGCCTGGCCGCCAGTTCCGCTAAGGGAGGATAAGACATTTTTTTGCCACCTTCCTGGCTACAAAAACACTTCGTCATTAGATACCTGATACCTCCAAGTAGGGTGAAAAAAATTTTTTATTTTCGAATACTTTATCTAGTTTTTTGGGTTAACGCTTGTAAGTTATCTCATCCCAAAGTTCTTCCAGCTCCCGCCGGCTGTCAAATAGAGCCCCCGCCACCCGGCCGTCCAGCGCTCCCTCCTGCACCTGGTTGCCGATAATGCGTTCGATATGGTGCCAGGGCAGGCCGGGGCGGTAAGGCCGGTCCTCTTTTAAAGCCGTAAACATATCACTTACTGCCATAATCCGTGATCCCAAACATAGCTGGGAATCTGCCAGCCGGAAAGGATAGCCCTGACCGTTTAGTTTTTCGTGATGGTAGGCCGCCCACCGGGCCAGGGACAGCCGGTCATCGAAGGGCTTGAGCAGCCAGTAAGTATAATAAGTATGCTGCTTGATCCGGTTAAATTCCTTTTCGGTCAAACGCCCGGGTTTTTCTAAAATGTCCTCGGGCACGGTTAACTTGCCCAGGTCATGCAGCAAGCCCGCCATTTCCATCAGCAGGCACTCCCCCTCACCCATCCCCATGTGACGGGCCACCGCGGCCACTCCCCGGGAATGGCGGTGGGTAAAGGGGCTTTTAGCGTCAATTACCCGGGCAAAAAGCCGGGCCACGGGCATCAGTTAGGTCAGATCGACAATAAAAATTTGTCTTCCCACCAGGCCCAGTAAATTTTCGGTCAGACAGGGGGCCGTAATATCCAACCAGAAGCTTTCCGCCCTGGCCAGGCGCATGAAAATCTCCACCAGGTCGGGGTCAAAAAATCTTCCCGATAACAATTGAATCTGCTTGATAATGGGCTCTCTTTGATCCAGGATGTATTCCCGGTCGGTCAACAAAACATCCAGCCGGTCGGCCAGGTGAATAATCCGGGCCGCCAGGGGGATGCTGGCCCCCGCCTTGCCGGAAGGGTTGTCTCCCCGCCAGCGATCGTGGTGGGAGAGAATGATTTCGGCGGCGGGGGCTAAAATGTCCACATCGGAAACAAATTGATAGCCCCGCCAGCAGTGTTCCCAGGGATCCCGGATATCGAAGGCCTCCAGGGCATCCTTTTCGGGCCAGGTAACCGCTCCGGCATCGTGGATAATTGCCGCTTTAAAGAGATCCAAACGCTCCTCAAAAGATATCCCCGCGGCCTCACCAATGCGCAGGGCAACCAGGGCCACCCGCTGGTGATGGCGCATTAAACCCCGGCGGGAGAAATCCAGGGCCAGGGACAGGTTGACGAGCAGCCGGGCCAGGTCTATTACGGGCATGCCAGGTTCCCTCCTGATTCACTGACAACATCAGTGGCCATTCGATGCAACCAAGCTGGGTGAGCGGGGACCCAGCACTCACTGGGATACCAGGTCTTCTTAAAACCAGATGTGTCAATTAAACTTGAAACACCAGGAGCGGAGTCACGTTTTAGTGAGTGCTGGACCGCATCCAGCAGGGTTCACTGAATATTTACTTTCGCCGGGTTAAAAGTTCCTGCACCACCCGTTTCATTTCCTCCGGTGCCACGGTCAGGGTATGGCGCACCGGTTTTTTATCCAGGTCCTTTAACCCTTTGGGTATGGGCAGCCCGGTGGCCCGGGACAGGATCTCGAGCAGCTCGAATTCCCCTTTTCCCCGTACCGCATCTTCCCCCAGGATGGCCGTGGCCACGCTTTGATTGAACTTAAAGGGACTGGCCGTGGAGGCAATCACCGTCTTACCGGTATCCCCGGTAGCCTCGACGTAGCGGTCATAAACATACTTGCCCACGGCGGTATGAGTGTCCATCAGGTAACCATACTGCCGGTAAGTATTGCGGATGGTCTCCATGGTGGCCGGGTCACCGGCAAAATCGGACCAGAAAACGGTCTGGATCTCTTCCAGCGTTTCACCGTCCACCCGGTAGCGCCCTGTAGTTTGCAGCGCCCCCATCCACTCCCGCACCCGCGCGGCATCACCACCGGTAACCTCATAAAGCAGACGCTCCAGGTTGCTGGAAATAAGGATATCCATGGAAGGGGAGATGGTGCGATAAAATTCCCTGGTGCGGTCATAGGTGCCCGTACGGATAAAGTCCGTCAAAACATTGTTGCGGTTGGCCGCACAGATAAGCCGTTTGACCGGCAGCCCCATCCGCCGGGCATAAAAGGCGGCCAGGATATTGCCGAAGTTACCTGTAGGCACAACGAAGTTCACGGTTTCGCCGGAAGCGATCTCCCCTCTGGCCAGCAAATCCGCATAGGCTGAAAAATAATAAACAATTTGGGGCACCAGTCGCCCCCAGTTAATGGAATTGGCTGAAGAAAAGCGGTAGCCCCGGCGGTCAATGGCCGTATTTACCGCGGGGTCGGTGAAAATTGCCTTCACCCCGCTCTGGGTCTGGTCAAAGTTCCCCTCCACCGCCACCACGTGGACATTGCAGCCCTCCTGGGTTATCATCTGCAGGCGCTGTACTTCACTGACCCCCCGGGCCGGGAAAAAGACAATGATACGGGTGCCGGGCACATCCCGGAAACCTTCCAGGGCGGCCTTACCCGTATCGCCGGAGGTGGCCACCAGGATGGCAATTTCCCTATCTTCACCCGTCTTTTTTACCGCCCGGGGCAAAAGCCGGGGCAGTATTTGCAGGGCCATATCCTTGAAGGCGCAGGTGGGACCGTGCCACAGCTCGAGCACGTACAGGTGTTCATCCAGTTTTTGCAGCGGGGCAACTTCCGGCACGTCAAACTTTTCCCGGTCGTAGGCTCCCTGTACGCAATCCTTGATCTCGCCGGAGGTGAAGTCAGTTAGAAACAATTGCAGTATGCTTGCCGCCCGTTCCTGATAACTCATTCCGGCCATCAAGGCCAGCTCGCCGGCAGTCACATAGACCGGGCGGTCGGGCACAAACAGCCCCCCGTCGGGAGCAATGCCCAGCTTGATGGCTCCGGCGGCACTCACCGGCTGGCTATTTCCCCTGGTACTCTGGTATAACATGGCAGCAACTCCTTGGCATGTAATTCCCATCCTTAATATTAGCTATAGCATCGTTAAAATCCTGCCCAAGACACAACAGGCCGTTTAATTAAATTTTACTTAAAGGAAAGGAAATACACCGCTCATGAGGAATATCGTACCTGTACACGAAAATAGAATACCTAATACCTCACCGGGGCCGAAAAACGTAACAGGTTGGTCCCACAAATTAAGGAGGTAACGGAGTATGTACTTCATTCGTACTGTTACTGTAGCACCGAAACTGCCGGAAAAAATCTCCCGCCTGGGTGAGCTGGCCCGGAACCTTTGGTTTAGCTGGAACCCCCAGGCACAGGAACTTTTCCGGCGCATCAACAGTTCCCTTTGGGAGGAAGTAAAACACAACCCCGTCTGTTTCCTGCTCAACGTCAGCCAGGATCAGCTGGAAAGGGTAGCGAAAAGCGAGTCTTTCCTTCTGCTCTACAACCAGGTAATGGAAGACCTGAACCAGTACATGACCGCTCAAACGTGGTTTAACCGTCAATACCCCGAACACAATAACCACGTTATTGCCTACTTCTCCGCCGAGTTTGGCGTCCATGAATCCCACCCCACCTATTCCGGCGGGCTGGGATTGCTGGCCGGGGATCACTGCAAGTCGGCCAGCGACCTGGGCCTGCCCTTTGTAGGTGTAGGCTTGTTATACAAAAATGGTTACTTCACCCAGCGCATTAACCGGGAGGGCTGGCAGGAAGCCCATTATCCCTACTTAAATTTTTACCAGATGCCCATCACCCCAGTAACCCATCCCGACGGCAGCACGCTGTATGTTCCCGTGGAACTCCCCGGCCGGACCGTATACCTGAAAATATGGCAGATGCAGGTGGGCCGGGTACACATTTACCTCCTGGACGCCGATGTGACCCGTAATAACATGGCCGACAGGGCTTTAACCGGCCAGCTCTACGGTGGCGACCGGGAAACACGTATTTGCCAGGAAATCCTGCTGGGTATTGGCGGCGTGCGGGTACTGCGCGCCTTGAACATTCACCCCCTGGCCTGGCATATCAACGAAGGCCACGCCGCCTTCCTGCTTATTGAAAGGATCCGGGAGCTGGTTCAGGCCGGGGTACCGGTAAATGCCGCCGTAGAGGCGGTGCGTGCGGGCACCCTGTTTACCACCCACACCCCCGTTCCTGCCGGACACGATGTTTTCAGCGCCGAAATGATCGATAAATATTTTAATCATTTATACTGTCAATTGAATATGGAGCGGGAAGACTTTCTGGCCCTGGGGTGGGATGATGAGCAAAAGGTATTCAACATGACCCTTCTGGCCCTGCGTCTTTCCAGCTACTGCAACGGGGTAAGCAAGCTGCACGGCCAGGTAACCAGGCAAATGTTCCGCCGCTTCTATCCCGGCATACCCATGGAGGAAATACCTGTTTCCTCCATCACCAACGGGGTGCACATCGGTAGCTGGCTCGCCCCGGAATTGCAGGAACTGTTCGACCGTTACCTGGAAGCCGACTGGCGGCAGAACTGCTGCAACCGGCAAGCCTGGGAACAAGTTTCGGCCATCCCGGCTGAAGAACTGTGGGAGGTACACTGCCGGTTAAAAGAAAAAATGATCCGTATCGCCCGGGACAACCTGCGCGGCCAGCGGCTGCGCAACCAGGAACCGGCGCTGCGTGTCCGGGAAGTGGAGCAATACCTGGACCCCAGAATACTGACCATTGGCTTTGCCCGCCGTTTTGCCACCTATAAAAGGGCCAACCTGCTCCTGCGGGACAAGGAGCGCCTGGCCCGGCTGGTAACCGATCCGGTGCGCCCGATCCAGATCATCTTTGCCGGGAAGGCTCATCCCGCAGATCGCCTGGGGCAGGAGCTGATCAAACAAATTTATGAACTGACCAACCAGGAACCCTTTAAAGGACGGGTGGTCCTTCTGGAAGACTACGACATCGCCCTGGCCCGGTCCCTGCTGCAGGGAGTGGATGTGTGGCTGAACACTCCCCGCCGCCCCCTGGAGGCCAGCGGCACCAGCGGTCAAAAGGCCGCCGTAAACGGGGTAATTCATTGCAGCATCCTTGACGGCTGGTGGCCCGAAGCCTACGACGGGGAAAACGGTTTTGCCGTGGGAGAAACCAGGGAATACCACGATGACGAAACCCAGGACCGGGATGATGCCTACTCCCTTTTTGCCTTGCTGGAGGAAACCATTATTCCCATGTATTACGACCGGGATCAAAAGGGAATACCCCGGGCCTGGATCGAGCTGATGAAACGATCCCTGCAAACCATCCCGCCCTTTTTTAACACAGAACGAATGGTTAAAGAATACTGCCAGCAGTTTTATGTGCCGGCCATCGAACGGAACCTGCACTTCGGCCGTAACAACTACGAACCCGCACGGCATTTAGCCGCCTTTAAAGAAAGGCTCAAGGAAAACTGGCCCCGGGTGGCTATTACATCCGTGAAGGCCGGGGACACCCAGGCCATGGGGGTAGGGGAACCGCTGCCCATCGAAGCCGTGGTGCAACTGGGCTCCCTTTCACCGGAAGACGTTACTGTGGAGATAGTCTACGGCAGGGTGGACGAAAAATGTTTCGACAGCTTTGAGCACATGCCCGGCGCTTTTTGTTTAATAAATTCCAATGGGCAGTTATGTAACATAAATAAAACAGCCATGACCATGACGGGACAAACACCTGAAGGGACATACCTTTACAGGGGCAATCTCATTCTGCCCCAGGGCACCGTGGGCTATACCGTCAGGGTCCGCCCGGCAAACGGCGATTTTGCCCACATCTTTGAGTTGCCCCTGGTCGCCTGGGCCCCGCATTTTTAAAAAAGCAGGAAAACGCAAAAGAAAGGTGAAGTTTATAATATGGTCTGATCACTAGAAGACAGGAGGTATTGCTGTTATGAACTGGAAAGAGTTGCGGGAGGCGGCCCGGGAAAAACTGAAAGGGTATTGCCGGGCGTGCCCGATCTGTGATGGCCGTGCCTGTGCCGGGGAAGTCCCGGGTATGGGCGGAACCGGTACGGGAGCATCCTTTAAGGCGAACATAGAAGCCCTGGCCCGTTACCGCTTAAATCTGCGCACGCTTCACGGGGCCAAAAATCCGGATACCAGCCTGACCCTTTTTGGCAAAGAACTGTCCACCCCCATTCTTGCCGCGCCCATGACCGGAGTTACCTATAACATGGGGGGTGCCCTCACCGAGCGGGAGTTCATCGGCATGATTATGGCCGGGGCCCGCCAGGCCGGCACCCTGGGCATGTCGGGGGACGGCGGCGACCCGGAATATTACAACTCCGGCCTGGAAGCCATTGCTGCAGAAGGGGGGCACGGTATCCCGGTGATTAAGCCCCGGGAGCAACAGGCCGTCATTGAGCGCATACGCCGGGCGGAAGAAGCCGGTGCCCCGGCAGTGGGCGTGGACGTGGACGGCGCGGGCCTGGTGACCATGGCCCTGTTCGGACAACCGGTGGGGCCCAAGACAGTTGATGAACTCAAGGAACTGGTCAAGGCCACCCGCCTGCCCTTTATCGTTAAGGGTATTATGACCGTGGATGAAGCCGTACTGACGGCCGATGCGGGAGCGGCGGCTATTGTGGTCTCCAACCATGGCGGGCGCATCCTGGACCATACTCCCGGGGCGGCCGAGGTATTGCCGGCCATTGCCCGGGCCGTAAAAGGCCGGGTGACCATTCTGGCCGACGGCGGCGTACGCTCGGGAGCTGACGTGTTGAAACTGCTGGCCCTGGGAGCTGACGCGGTGCTGGTGGGCCGGCCCCTGGTGATTGGAGCCTTTGGCGGCGGCGCCGAAGGGGTAAAGTTTGTCCTGGAGAAACTCACCGGTGAGCTGAAACAGGCCATGATTCTCACCGGATGTGCCTCATTAAGCGACATCGAAGAAAGAGTGCTCCGTCCCTATCCGGGAATGGAGTGCTAATCGAAAAAGAGTGTGCGCTGGTTCCCGCTCACTGCAGTGCTGCACCTGAGCCTCCCTGGGACCAGCGCACCGTCGTTTCCGTCCGGTTCACGCGTCAGGCCTTTTTCCCGGCCAGAGCTTCTTTAAGCTTGCAATAGGTCGTGTCCAGGGCTTCGGAAATAACCCGCACATCCCCCAGGACGGGCATGAAGTTGGTGTCTCCGGCCCAGCGGGGCACCACGTGAATATGGAAGTGGCCCGGTACACCGGCGCCGGCAATCTTGCCCAGGTTGACCCCAATGTTGAAGCCGTCGGGGTTAAAGGCCGCCCTCAAAAGGGAAACCACCCCCTGGGTCATTTTGCCCAGCTCCAGCAATTCACCTTCCGTAAGTTCCGTCAATTCCCCCACGTGCCTGTTGGGAGCAATAAGCAGGTGACCGTTGGTATAGGGATAGAGATTGAGCAAAACAAAGGTCTCCTGCCCCCGCAGGAGCACGTAATTGGCTTCGTCTTCCGTGGACCGTAACTTTTCACAAAAAATACATCCTTCTTCTTTATGCTTGCCGATGTATACCGTTCGCCACGGTGCCCAGATCCGCTCC
Source organism: Desulfofundulus luciae (assembly GCF_030813795.1). Classification (NCBI taxonomy): domain Bacteria; kingdom Bacillati; phylum Bacillota; class Clostridia; order Eubacteriales; family Peptococcaceae; genus Desulfofundulus; species Desulfofundulus luciae. The sequence goes on from NZ_JAUSUX010000030.1 coordinate 12,779, forward strand.
AAGGTCTTGACTCCTCCCCTTCTGTAGTGGAAATTTGAGCTTATCCCCACTTTTCTACTTAGCCTGCTTTGACTCTCGCTCGATCCGGTGAGCCTCGCAAGCCAGAACAGGTGAAAAATGGGGATACTTCAGTAGTAGAAATTCTCCCCTTTTGATTATGTAGTTTTTCGGTTTTTCGTTCCTCAATTCCTTCCTGGATTGCACATTACCCTTGTTTTCATTTACCCTCTAGAGTAATATTGTAGTAAAAATTTTTTCATTAAGAAGGAGTTCGACCATGCCTGTATCCCTCCTGGCCAAAAAGCGCGCGGGCGTGGATGTATATCAAACCCTCGCAGGCCACACGGAAGATGCCCTGATTGTCTTGTCCCGTTACCTGCGGGAACACCGCCCGGCAGTGCAGAGGTTGGTTGATGAGCAGAATCTGCCCTTTACAGATTTTTGCCAGATCCTTTTTTTCGCCCTGTTTTTACACGATATCGGCAAGGCCACCCGGGAATTTCAAGAACGGCTGGTCAAAGAAGAACTGAGCCGGGAGCTTTCCCATACCTTTTTCAGCCTGCCCCTGGTGGAAACGGATCTGCCGCCGGAGTACAATCTTCTGGTAAGGATACTGGTGCTTACCCACCACACCCAGCCTTTCGACCACCTTTACTACAGCTTTGAACTGCTCCCCCGGGTAAACTACTTGATTGAGCAGGTAAAAGATTACCTGGAAAGCTACCAGGACCTGTATGCTCGTCACTTTAAGGATATCTTTCCCCTTTCCGCCCGGCCGGTTTTCCGCCCTCCTGCTTACATCGTCGAAACCGGCTTGAGAGAAAGGCTGCAGGGGGAAGTAGCCCGGCTCCAGCAAGGGGTAAGCCGGTGGGGCAAAGCCACCCGAACCAAGGCCCTGTACTGTTTTGCCATTACCCTTTTAAAGTATTGTGACAGCCAGGCCAGCCGGGCTTTTCACCAGGCCGCCCTGACCGGCGGGACGGTTTGCGGGGCACTATTAAGGCACAGGGTTGGTCCACCAGACGGGGGTGCAGAAAATTATGGCCCCAAATCAGCCTTTGACCGCCTGGCCATTGACCGGCCGCCTTTTACCGCGGCGGCGGTTAACGCAACCGGTGCGGCAGCCGGTGGTAATGGGTTTGTGCTGCTCCTGGCACCCCCGGGCACCGGAAGAATAACGCTGGCCCTGGCCCGGGCCACGACCCTGGGCCGGGAAAGATCCAGGGAAAAGCTGGTATGGATCCGCCCGGGACAAATTGCCTCCGGCTTTACCGGTCAGCGGCTGGCCCGTTTCTGGGGTGCCGAACGGGTGGCCCTGGTGCATGCTACGAGCTACTACGGAAATGACCCTTACCTCTGGGGGGCGCCGCCGGAAACTAACAACAGCCGGTTCAACGGTACGGCAACCAATTCCCGGGAAAGTATTTTTGCCTGCCCGGTAACGGTAGCTACCCTGGACCACCTGGTCTTCTCCCTGGTCCACGGCTTGCGCCAGGCCGATTACATCCTGGGCAACCTGATGCAAGCGGTAGTGGTTATAGACGGGCTGCCGGAACCGCCGAGCCCGGCCTTTCATTATACCCTGGACGCCCTGGCGCTGCTGCGGGAAATGAAGATTCCCCATATAATCCTGGACACGCTGATGGCTCCGGCATTTAAAAAACACCTGGCCGGTGCGGGTTATATGGTGGAAGATCACTTTACCGGGCGCAACAAGCCTCTCTTCGGGTTAATCTGCTGCCAGGGCAAACAGCCGGATCTGATCCGGGAATACTACCGCCTGGGTCTCAGGCAGTTGGTCTATACCCCTTCCACCCGGGAGGCAAGGCAAATCACCCGCGAACTCAAACCGGCTCTGCCCGGATGCCCGGTTGTGGTTTATCACTCCCTGTTCACCCACGGGGACCGGGACCGGCTAGAAAGAGAAATACTGTCACTGGGGAAAAAACCCGGCCCCTGGTTGTTAATAATTGGTGGGGACATCGATCCAGCGGGACCTCCCGCATGCGATGTCGTGCATACGGGGAGTGCTGGACCCACCAGTTTGTTACGGCACAGTTATCCCCTCTGGCGCACGGATACTGGCCCGCAATGTCTTGAGGGTAAGAACAACGGTGGCCACGGAACGGGGGTACTGGTGCTTCACTCTTCCTCCAGCAGAAATGCACCAGAAGGCTATAGCTTTAATCCGGCTTTCACTCAACCTCTTCCCGTCACTCCGGGCTACCTGGAAACCATCCTGGAAGAGGAATATACGCGGAATAAATACATTCCTACCAACCTGGAGGAAATATTCCGCACCTGTACGCTGTTCGGCTACTCACCCCGGGATGTGCGCTACGCCGCATCCCCCCTGGTGAACCTGTGGCAGCCCCGGGAGCGGTTGATAGACGTAATCCCGGCTGAATTGTGGCAGGAGGAACTTCTTGCCATGCCCGCCGCCATACGGCAGCGAACATTGAAGGTACCCGCAGAATGGTACTCCCGCCATCCCCGATTATTCTCTATACTGGACGGACTCCGGGAAAAAATTATTCTTTGCCACCTTCCATATCACCGGGAACGCGGGCTGGAATTGCCGGAAAACGGATGATCACGGAGGTGCAGCATATGATTCTGGTTACCGGAGCTACCGGGCTGGTGGGCCGGCACATAGTCCCGGCACTGTTGCAGGCAGGTCACCGGGTGCGTTGCCTGGTGAGAAACAGGGGAAAAGCCCGCTCCCTGCTGGGTAACGAGCCCGAGTTCTACACCGGGGATGTTACCGGCCCGGCTTCCCTGGATGAAGCCTGCCGCGGCGCTGAGGCAGTGATCCATCTGGTGGCGGTAATCCGGGAAAAGGGACCGGTTACCTTTGAAAGCATCAACGTCCAGGGCACGCGCAACATGGTTGCCGCCGCCGAAAAGGCCGGCTGCCGGCGGTTCGTTCACATGAGCGCCCTGGGTGTGCGCCCGGACCCGGCCTACCGCTACGCCTATTCCAAGTGGCTGGGTGAAGAAGCCGTGCGCCAGAGCAGCCTGGCCTGGACCATCTTCCGTCCTTCAGTGCTCTACGGCCGGGGTTTCGGCTTTTTTGACCGCATGGACCAGTCCTTAAGGATGAGCCCCCCGCCCTTTGCCCCGGTTCCGGCGGCATCTTCCCGTTTTCAACCCCTCGCCGCCAAAGACCTGGCCCGCTGCGTCGTCCTCGCCTTAAACAACCCGGGATCTGTTGGACAAACCTACGAAATCGGGGGGCCGGAGCACCTGACCTACGGACAGATGCTGGAGATCTGGCTGGCCAGCCGGGGCCGGCGGCGGGTCAAGCTGCCCGTCCCCCTGGCCCTGATGCGCTTTGTGGTCCCGGTGATGGAGCGCCTGCTGCCCGACCCGCCGGTAACTTCCGTGGAGTTAAAGCAAATGGAGCTGGACAATGTGACGGACCTGGATGCAGTAGAAAAATACTTCGGGTTTAAACCCAGGACCCTGGCGCAGGGGCTGGCGGAGCTGAAATAGCCAATTTATTTCTCACCCAACCTACTTTTTTCTCCGGCGTTTGGCGGCCAGGAGCCTGGCGGCGGTGTCCTGTGGAGAACCGGGTTGGCCGGGAGAGATCACTCCCTCGTCTTGAACCGGCAGGTCGTCCAACTCCGGTCGCCGGCCGGAATCAGCCCGCATTCGACCACCCGGTGGGACAGGTCCGGCAACCCGGGTTGCCCCGGCCAGAGCTTCATCTCCCCGTTCTTGAAGCGAACCGGTTTGCTTCCCACCGCCTGCATCGTATGCAACCTGCTGCCAACCTGGCGCTTTACTTCCTGCCTCTTCCCCACCGTCTGTTTGGCCACCGGTAGCCGTCCTATCCCTCCTGCCGGCCCGGAAACCCAGCTTTTCTATAGTGGCCAGGGTGCGGCCGGTCCAGGCGGGAGCAGGTTCCGCGGCGTACCCGCCACGCCGGGCCATCCGCCGCCATGCCGTTGCCCAGGCCCGGCGCAAGGCCGCCCGTTCTTCGGGGCCGATGACCAGACGGCGGCCGGCCACGTCCAGCAGCCAGAGCACGGCGGCCAGGGCCAGCAGTGGGGAGGAGAGATCCCGGCCGGCCCAAACCGGAGGTAAATTGGGGGCAAAGGCCTCCGCCGGGGAGGCCAGCACCGTTCCGCCGCCGGCCCGGGCAATCTCCTCCAGCCGGTCCAGATCCACCCCCGTCTCCCGGTATTCGGCAGGGTAGGATACCACCAGGCCGGTTTGAGCCACCAGCGCACGGCTGCCGCCATTTGTTGCCGTAATACTCACCAGGTACGCGCCGGAACCGGCAACCGCTGTTTGCCCCGTATATCTCCCGGGACCGGCGGGATGTAAATCGAAGGTTCTGGTCTCCCCATCAGGCCCGGTCAATATGTCCGTAAACCGGCGCACCATTTGCCAGTGCCCGGGATCATCCACGGTAACGCGGACAACAGAATCACCCGGGGCACCGGCCTGCGGGGTACCCCCGGCAGTTGCCGCAGGCTCCTCGCCCTGTACAGCCGCCGCTGCTTCCGCTCCGCTGATCACTTCCGCCTGCACCTGCACCGGACTGGTATCCACCGCGGGCAGGATCCACGACAGGACATTCCCCCAGAGCCTGGGGAAAACCTGACTTTGAACCCAGGCGGCGCTCCAGCGGCCGGCTGCGTCGGGAGTCCAGGCCACAGCACGCCCCAACCCGTACTGCCAGGCCGCCAGTACCGGATCTCCCCGGTGGGAGACGAGTACCGTTTCCGCCCGGTCTCTGGCTGTGGTGGTAATGTAACCTTCCAGGAAGGGAACTTTTTCCAAACCCTGGAGCAGGGGGCTGGCTGCGGCGGCCCGGGGAAAGAAACGTTCGTTTACAGCAAAACTGCGGGTGGCCATAACCGTTTCCCTGGTAAATATGGCCGGAATGGTTCCGGCATCGGCAGTGGCGTAAAAACGCCCCCGGCCCAGTTCGGCCAGAGCCTTTAACATCCCGGCGTCTGCCCCGGGACCCACGGCCACACAGGTAAGGGTTATGCCCTTTTCCTGCATCGCCCTTGCCAGTTCCTGATAAGACCCTCCGCTGGCCGAAATGCCATCTGTCAACAGGATGATGTGCTTGACCCGGGTCGGGGCATCCTTTAAAGCCTCGTAAGCGCTGGCCAGAGCCGGAAAGATTTCCGTGCCTCCACCGGCATAAATGCGCCCTATTTCCTGGCGCAGCCGCTCCCTGTCATCCGCCGGCGTCAGGGGCACCACCAGCCAGGGCTGGCTGTCAAAGGCAATTACCCCCACCCGGTCCTTTTTAGTCAGGATGGAAATGCTGCGCGCAGCCGCCTCCCTGGCCAGGCTCATTTTATCCGCCCCGCCGGCTTCCCCGCTCATACTGCCCGATTTATCAATGACCAGCATCAGGCCCAGGGAAGGCATTTCTCCCCGGCCGGAAATGCGCATTTCCACGGGCAGCGCCCGTTCCACCGGGGTACCGGCGTAACCGCCGGGACCATAGGAGTCGGGCCCGCCCACCATAACCAGGCCGCCACCCCCGTCCCGCACATAAGTTTCAATCTCCTGCATGGTTTTTTCTCCCAGGCTGAAAGCAGGCACGTTAACCAGAAACACCGCCTGGTAACGGGCCCAGGCGGCCAGTCCCCCGGGCACGCTTTCCGGGGTTACCACCGTGACCTCTACTTTTCCGGCGCTGCGCAGCGAGCGGACCAGGGGAACAGTCTCTTTTATATCAGGACTCACCACCAGGACGTGGGGCGGCCCACTTACCTGTTGCACCGCACCGGCCCGGTTATTGGCCGTAAAAACATCCAGGGCGGGATCGGCGGCCACCACGCGGGCCTGGTAGCTGTGCAGGCCGGCACTACCCGCATCAACGGAGAGGCTGATGCGGTTTTCCCCCACCCGCAGTTGCACCTCCCGGGAGGCCACCATCATCCCGTCCCGGTCTATATAAAGGGTGGCCCGGGTGTCCCTGGTGGCAGTAACCACTACTTCCAGGGTAGCCTTTTCGCCCACCCGGGCCCGGGGAGGGACTTTTAAAGCTTCCACTCGCACGTCCGGACCGGCGGGGCCTCCCAGGGGCACCACATCCACCCGCACCCCTTCTTCCCGTAGTTGTCGGGCCGCCGCCACGGCGTCACCCCCGGTATCCCGCCCGTCGGACAACAACACCACCCGCCGCCGGGCATCCTCGGGGAAAAGGGCCCCGGCCAGGCGCAGGGCTTCCCCCACCCGGCTGCCTGCCATGCCGGGGTCTGTTCCCAGTTGGTGAAACACCGGGCGGAGCCCCGGGGGTTCTTCCACCAGTGCCTGCTGGCCAAAGGCAACCACGCCGGCCAGGGCGGAAGCCGGCCTGGCTGCCAGGGCCTCCCGGATCCACTGTTCTCCGTGACTTCTGGCCGGCCCCACGCTGGCCGAAGCGTCCAGGGCCAGAATTACGGCCTGCCGCTGCACCGGCTTAACCAGGTGCGGCCCCGCCAGCACGGCCACAAGGAGGATCAGGATGGCAAAACGAAAAGCGACCCGGAAAATTTCCCGCCGCCAGGGCCCCCGTCCGGCCAGCCGGGCCATCTGCAGCCAGGGCAGGCGCAGGTACCAGGCGGCGGCCAGAATTACCGGCAGGGGCAGCCACCATAAAGGTTCGGTAAAACTAACGCCCACGGCTGGCCACCCCCCATTCCACCAGCACCGCAGCCAGGGCCAGGGCACTCAAAAGGCCAGCCAGGGATTGGGGGCGGGGCCCCGGGGCGGTGGAGGTTACCTCCTCCCCCTGCCGGGAACGGGGGTCCCGCACGCGCAGATCGGATTCCCGGGGATGGTAGCCGTTTACAGCCACCAGACGGCTGATCCGGCCGCCGGAGTAATCCCCGTCCCCGCAGATCTCTACAATGCGGTACAGCCCCGGGGCAGAAGGAACCCAGGGTACAGGTGGAAAGGGCGGGGCAAGCACCACCGAAACACCACGCTTGCCATCATCTAAATTGTTCTCATTGGGAACACTGGAAAAGGAAACTCCCCGGAAAAAAACGGCTTCCGGCGAAACCGGCTCCACCTCTATACTCCGGGCCAGGGGCAAAGCGGCCACCTCAACTTCCCGGCCCGGGTAAACCTGCGCCGGCAGTTCCAGGTCAGGGGGCGCCAGCCAGGAGATGGCGTTGTGCAGGAGTAGGGGAAAGGCCGGGCGCAGGGGCAGATCGGAATCGTGCAAATCAAATCCCCAGGCCGCCAGGCGTTTTCCCTGCCGCTGGCCGTGGGCCAGCACTGTTTTTCCGGCAGTATTTACGTCGGCAGTCCAACCGCTGCCGGTTTCCAGGGCGCGGGCAGAAGCAATATGTACCTGGGACAAATCTACATAGCGGAGCATGACATTTCCTTCCGTCCCGGCCAGGGCCGGAGGATGAAACCTGCCCCCTATTTTTAATCCGGCAACCTCCCCTGCCGGGGGGTTTACGAAAAGCGCCGCCCCCGGCGGCAGGGGAGAAATAAGGCCGTCCAGCACGGTGATCTCGTAGTTATAAGCTCCGCCCAAAAGGGATGGGTATTCTTGAGGTGTGCATTTATATACCTCAACGCCCGGCAATACACCCAGCGCCCGTTCCAGGAAGATATTTCCCCGGCTGACCAGCAGAACCCGCACGCGGTGGTTGCTTTCGGGCACCGCCCAGGCCCGGTTGTCCAGGGCCAGGTGATCCATCCCGACATCATCTACGGCCAGGCGCGCCGCCACCGGCACCCCGGCAGGTAAACCGGGCCATAGCAGGTGGGTGCTTTCCCCCGCCCCCAGGTGCCATTTTTGGGCCTTCATTTCCCGGTGACCGGCACTCAGGTAAACCTGGCCGGAAGCCGCCCGCCCGCCATGGTTAACAACCGTTACCTGGGCCGCCTGGCCCTCTCCGGCCGGGCGCAACTGCAAACCGGCCAGGGCCACATTGGCCGCCCCATCCCTGCCCACGGCGACCAGTTCCAGATCCCCGGCATTGTTCACCGGAGCCAGGCCACCGTCACTCACCAGAACTATCCGGGGCCGGTCCTGCTGGCGGCCCAGTGCCCGGGCCAGGGAAAGGGCCGGCCCCAGCTCCCCCGGATAATAGGACGGCTTGAGCCCCTGCAGCGCCCGGTGCACCTGCCGGTAATCGGCAGACTCGCGCACCACCACCCGGGGCTGGCGGTCAAAAACAATGACCGTCATGGTAGCCCCCTTCTCCAGGCTATCGGCCAGGGCCTCCACTTCCCGCAATGCCCGGGAAAAGCGGGTCTGCCCTAAATCAGTAGCGTTCATACTGGCCGAAGCATCCAGGAGTACAATGACGCTTTTGGAAGGGGAACCCCGGTACCACACCGGCGCTGCAGCCCCCAGGGTCAGGGATGCGGCCACCAGCAACTGCAGCCACAATAACAACCGGGGTTTCAGCCGCTCCCAGGGGCGGCTGGCCTCCAAAATGGATGGCGCGGCCCGCCAGAAAAGGGTGCTCGGAACAATCATTTCCCGGCGCCGGGGCCGCAATATGTACAGGGCCACTATGGCCGGTAAAGTCAGGCCGAGCCACAGAAAGAGGGGGTGAAAAAAGCTCAAACAAATCGCCTCCGGTTTCAACCGTCTGCAGAAAATATCCCGGGTAACCCAAAAGCTCCGGCAGGGGGTAGAAAAACATGTCCGATCCGACAACCGAAGTTAGTACCTTGCTTGCTACGGCAGGCATTCCCTACTGTTTGATTTTATCGCGGGTGCAATACCCCTGCCCGGGTCAAGGTAATGAAGAAGGTGCTGGCCGGCCTCTCACCGCTATCCACCATCACCCGCCGGGCTCCCCAGCGCCGGCACAGGTCGTCCAGCTGCCCCATAAAGTTTTCCAGGCGCCGCCGGTAAGCCTGGAGCACCGCGGGCGTTACGGAAACCTCCACCCGGGCCCCGCTCTCGGCATCTACCAGCGCCCATTCCCCTTCCAAACATGGCCGCAATTCCTGGGGAGACATGACGTGCAGGAGGGTCGCTTCCAAACCGTAGCCCGCCGCCAGGCGCAGGGTTTTTTCCACCTTCTCCAGATCCAGCAGGTCGGAAAAGACGTACAGGCTGCCCGTACGGGGTGCCCTGGCTAAAGCGGTACGCAGGTCCCCGGCCAGGTCGGAAGCGCCTCCAAAAGTCAATCCCTCCAGAAACTGCAGCAGGCGAAAAATGCTCCCCCGCCCTCCCAGAGGGGGCAAGAGGGCCGTTTGGCTCCCGCTGGCTGCGGCAGCCAAACGGTCATTGCCCGCCAGGGCACATACACCCAGGCCGGCGGCCACCTGCAGGGCGCAGCGCCCTTTGTGGGCCTCCCCGCCATAATCCATGGAAGCGCTGGTATCCACCAGCAGCAGGACGCAGTCCTGCCGTTCATCTAGAAACTCCTTGACGTATAACCGCCCAAACCGGGCATAAGCCTTCCAGTCCACCCGGCGGGGTTCGTCGCCGGGCGTATACTGGCGGTAGTCGGCAAATTCCACCGTACCCCCCTTATGGCGGGAACGCCGGCCCCCGCCGGGTTCACCGCCGGCGGAGCGGTAACGCACCAGGCGGTAGCCTTCCAGGCGGGCCACCAGGCCGGGCTCAAGCAAGGCCCTGCCGGGAGCCGGGTCAGGGTTCTGAGAAGGATTTTGGAATTTCATAAATCCTCCGCCATTATAACGTCATGATATCGCCGGCACCGTAGCCAGTATCTCGGCAACCAGGTCATCGGCCGTAACTCCTTCTGCGGCCGCTTCGAAGCCCAGGATCAAACGGTGGCGCAGGGCGGCCGGTGTCACCCGCTGTACATCCCGGTAAACCACCTGGGGCCGGCCTTCTCGCAGGGCCTCGGCCCGGGCTCCCAGGATCAAGGCCTGCAACCCCCGGGGACTGGAACCGTACCGGACAAAACGGCGCACCCGCTCGGGGGCGTGGGGGTTTTCGGGCTGGGTGGCCAGCACCAGTCGCACTGCGTAGTTCATTATGTCTTCAACCACCACCACCTGCCGTACCAGCCCCAGCCACTCCAGGAGCTCGTGGGGCTCAAGCAGCGCCGGTACCGGGGGCTCCACGGCACCGGTGGTCCGGGCCGCAATGACCGCCAGCTCTTCAGCCGTGGGGTAGGGCACGTTCACTTTAAATAAAAACCGGTCCAGTTGGGCTTCAGGGAGGGGATAAGTTCCCTCCATCTCCAGGGGGTTCTGGGTGGCCAGTACAAAGAACGGGTTGGGTAAAGGGTAGCTGGTACCCCCCACGGTTACTGTGCGTTCCTGCATGGCTTCCAGTAACGCGCTCTGGGTTTTGGGGGTGGCCCGGTTTATTTCATCGGCCAGCACAATGTTGGCGAAGATTGGTCCGGGCACAAAACGAAAAGGCCCGCCGCTACCCCGTTCCTCAAAGACCATGGTGCCGGTGACGTCCGCCGGCATCAGATCGGGAGTGAACTGGATGCGCCGGAAGGTAAGGCCCGTTACCTGGCCGATGGTGCGCACCAGCACCGTTTTGCCCAGGCCCGGTATGCCTTCCAGGAGCACGTGCCCCCCGGCCAGAAGGGCAATCAATACCTGGTGGACCACCTCCTGCTGCCCCACAATCACCCGCCCGATGGCTTCCTGCATTTCACCCAGCCGGCGGGTAACCTCATGTAAACGGCGGGTAATCTCCGCGCCTTCCGGTGCCGGAAGGCCGGCGCCCCCTGTACCTGCCGGTCCATAGTCGCTGTCTTTACCGGTTACTGTCATAAAATCATCCTTTGCTTTTGAGTAGATGCTTCCTTAAACTTATATGACGACGGGCAGGCCCATTTGGTTCCCACGAGGGGTTATTTTTTTGTTTTTAGCATGAAAATCGCGTAGAAAAAATAAATAACCATCTGCCCCATTATATGGTAATTAATGGGTACAACAGAAATATGGGGCACAAAAAGGT